>JAYUAJ010000133.1:0-12240 GCA_043741375.1 Hyphomicrobiaceae bacterium
TACGGATGATCGCCAGGCCGGAGCGCAGAACGCGAACCTCATGCTGGCTGCAGCCTGGGGTTAGCGGGCAACATCAAGACGAAACAGCGCCAAAAACAACAAACTCAGTCGGGATGCCGGAAAACACCGGCAACAGCAGTGCATACGGAGGACAGCATGACCACCCTCACCCGAGTCGCCATCATCGACGACCACCCGCTTTATCGTGCGGGCATCCGACAGGCCATCGAGGCGGCCTTTGACATGGAGGTGGTCGCCGAAGGCGTCGACGCGGTCGACGCCGTTGAGATCGCCGCGACGATCTCAACGGACGTCATCCTGCTCGATCTCAACATCCCCGGTGGCGGTATCGCCGCCGCGCGCACCATCAGCAAATCGCACCCGGCGACCCGGATCGTGTTCCTGACCAATTCGGAAGACGAGCAGAATGTGTCGACCGTCATGCAACTAGGCGCCCATGGCTACATCGTCAAAGGCATAAGCGGTTCGGAACTGGTGTCGATCCTTCGCCTGGTTTACAAGGGCGAGGCCTACGTATCGCCCAACCTTGCCGCCGAAGTATTGCGCGGTATGGGGCGGGCCAGCCACGCTGAACTGCACGCCGTCTGATCTGGCAATTTCTTAACCAGCGAATGGGTTCCTCGACAGAATATTGACACTTGCGCGCTACTGTTCCGGAGGTACTGCGCGGGACATGGTGAACCATTCCCGCGGCAGCCGGTTCAGAGTTGGCGCGGATAGATCGTCATGGCCATGGGCCGTAGAGCCTCCGATTATTACATCTCGCAGCAGACCGGCTTCGCCTTGCTCGTGATGGTTGCAAAGATCGCGTGCATCGATTTCTCGATCGAAGCCCTGATCATGCAGGTCTTGAGTTTCACCGATGCCGAGAAACTCGGTTCGATTGTCAATTTCCTCGATCCGTTGACCCTGACGCTGCTGTCCAGCCCACTCACCTACGTTTGGGTGGTCCGGCCGTTCGCCAGAGCCGCCCGCGAAGCCAACGCCAAAGTGAGCCAGCAACTTGAGGAAACCCGCCTGCTGCTGGAGCAGAACGAGCGGCTCAGGCAATCCCTGCAGCAGGCGAGCGAAGCCTCCGCCGATATGCACGAAAAGATCCTGCAGAAGATCGGCGGAGAGCTCCATGACGGCCCCGCGCAGCTCCTGACGTATGTGCTGTTGCAACTCGATCGCCTTGCCCCGGTGGCTGCGATGGCGAAGGATCAGAAGATACCCGTCGATCTGGAAAAGTTCCGGCGCGTCATGAACGATACGCTGAGCGAGGTCCGCGCCATTTCGACCGGGCTGTCGCTGCCTGAACTCGCCACCACCTCGATCGGCGAGACCATCACGCTCGCCATTCGCCGCCATGAGGAGCTTACCGGCACCATGGTGACTGTTTCGCTTGATCGCCTGCCGAGCGTGATTTCGCTCAATCAGAAGATCTGCACTTATCGATTCATCCAGGAGGCCTTGGCCAATTCCAGCAAGCACGCGCATGCCCGCACGCGGCACGTCATGGCCCACGGCGGAGCGCGGATGCAGATCACGGTCCAGGATGACGGTCAGGGTTTTACGCCGGAAGTCTCGATCGGCCGCGGACTCGGCCTCACCGGTATGCGAGCAAGATTGCAGGCCGTGGGCGGGCACCTGGATGTTGAGAGCGCGCCCGGTCAAGGCGCCCGCGTGACCGCTTCGTTCGGACTTGAGCAAGGACAAGCGGCATGACATTCACCATCGCAGTCGTCGACGACCACCAGCTGGTGCGCGAAGGCATGACAGAGATCCTTGCGGCGGAGGCGGATTTTCGAATCTCCGCCGAAGGGGCGTCGGCTGACGATGCGGTTCGCATTGCCGGGCGGCAGCACCCCGATCTGGTCTGCCTGGATGTGAACATGCCAGGCGGTGGCGTGGCGGCCGCGGCACGCATCCGCGCCGCAGCACTCGACATAAAGATCCTGATGTTCTCGTTCCGGCAGGACCTGGATATCGTGCAGGCGTGCCTGGCGGCAGGCGCCGACGGTTACGTGGTCAAGGGCGTATCGGGACCCGAACTGGTGTCGGTGGTGCGAAAAATCCTGGGTGGTGAACGGCACATCGATCCCAAGCTCGCAGCGATGCTGACCGCAGC
This sequence comes from Hyphomicrobiaceae bacterium, assembly GCA_043741375.1. Taxonomy (GTDB): domain Bacteria; phylum Pseudomonadota; class Alphaproteobacteria; order Rhizobiales; family Hyphomicrobiaceae; genus JANYHF01. Next base: position 2,132 of record JAYUAJ010000133.1, read on the forward strand.
TCCCGAGCGGCGCTCGTTGACCATCGGCGAGCTGGTCGGCGCCGAAGCCTGATCCTGGCGCGAAACCTGCATTGCGGCTGGCTGGTTGCATCGGACCGAATAAAGGTGGAATGGAACGCGTCCGTCGGGGTGCTACCCCCACCTACCCTCCCCCGTCCGGATGCCGTTGAAACAGGTGTGGCCAAACCGGCGCTGGACTCCCCTCCCACCTTGAGGGAGAGGGCTAGGGTAGGGGGTAGCTGGTCGACCGGTCAGGTTGGGATCGAGCCGTGTACCGATCAGTAGTATGGAACAACGGCGTGTACTGGCTGGTCAGCTGCGCGCTATTTGCTGCGGCGGCGCTCCCAGCTTTTGCCGGTTCGCCACTACGCACGGACGTTGCGTTGTTGTCGGCGCTGCTCGGCGCGGCGCTGGCCATCGCCAGCACGATCGACGTTCGTAGCTTCATCTTACCCAACAGTATTACGCTGCCGCTGATAGCTGCCGGCCCGTTCGTCACGGCCTGGTTTGAGACGAGTCCAGTCTATTGGAGCGTCGCCTCCGCAGCGCTCGGCTATGGCCTATTCTGGGCTGCCGACCAGCTCTATCTCAAGCTTCGCGGCCAACACGGCATCGGCATGGGCGACGCCAAGCTGCTCGCAGCGGCGGGCGCTTGGCTGGGCGCCGAGGCCTTGCCCACCGTCATGCTGTGGGCAACCGGGCTGGCGCTGGCCGTGGCGCTGTTGGCTGCCGCTGACGGACGCCACCTTGCCGCGCGCACGAAGCTGCCGTTCGGCCCGGCGCTCGCCATGGGATTCTGGCTGACCTGGCTCTATGGCGCGTTGGCATGATTTGCGCATGGGACTGGCAATCCTGTTGTTTGAAAGGCGGCGCCAGAGCGGTTTCTGATCAAATTGACCCACATTTGTCATCCCGGGCGCAGTGCAGCGTTTTGACGGTGCGCTGCAGACCCGGGATCTCCATCGGCTCCGGCCCCGTTGCGCGCCAAGAGGTGCGGATTGAGTTCCCGGATCAGCACGGCACCATGAAGAATGCTGCAGTGCATCCGGGATGACAATTGTCTGTCAGTGCGAAAAGAAGAGGCTCTAGCGCGCCGCCGGAGTGATTGCCATGATCTCTCGCATCCCCGCCGGCCTGACGCGCCGGCTCGGCAAAGTCTCGACCCAGACCGGGCGCAAGCTGTCCCAAGCCGGCTTCACGCTGGTCGAGATGCTGGTGGTGCTCGGCATCATCGCGCTGATCGCCGCCTTGGTCGGGCCGCAACTGATCAAGTATCTCGGCAAGGCCAAATCCGAGACAGCCTCGGTGCAGGTCGGCAACCTGACCAGCGCGTTGGAAGTCTACTACCTCGACAATGGCCGCTATCCGACCTCGCAGGAGGGGTTGGGCGCGCTGATGCACGCGCCGCAGGACGCCAAGCGCTGGAACGGACCCTACCTGCGCAAAGCCGAAGGCCTGGTCGACCCCTGGGGCCGACCCTACCTCTATCAGGCGCCCGGCAGTCACGGTGAGTTCGACATCGTCTCCCTCGGCCGCGACGGCCAGGCGGGTGGCGCGGGCGATGACCGGGATATTGTCAGCTGGTGACGGGGGGGCTGGGGACGCGATCCTGACACCCGCAATTTCGGTGCTCTCGGCGATCGAAGGCGTCCGCCACGTCTTGCCCGCATCCGAGCATTTCGTAGTGCCGATCGCGGTAGTGATCTTGATCATTCTGTTCGTCGCCCATGCGGCACGGGCGTGCGATCACCTTCAGCCGCTGCACCCCTCATCCGGCCCTGCGGGCCACCTTCTCCCTATGGGAGAAGGGAGTCGTAGCGGCGGCACGGCCGATCCGGGCCACCTTCTCCCCAACTCAACACGCCGGCCCTCAACACGCCGGAACCTGCTGCGGCCTCGCAACCGCCAACCCACCCTCCCCCTCGCCCCGATACCAGCGGCGGATTTCCAGTTTCTGCCGCTTGGCGTCGGTCACTTCGACGATGGCTTCGCGCACGTAGCGGGCGCCGGCGGGGGTTTCGGCAACCGCCCGGATCAGGAAGACGCTCGGGGCAGTGAGTGAGGCGAACGCCGGGGGCAGGGCGTTGGGATCGGCGGGGGCGTCCGTGGACCCCGGGCCAAACTGCGCCGTCAGGGCGCGCAGCAACGCGGGGCTGGCCAGCCGCGGATCGATGCCGGAGGCGCCGGAATGCACGGTGACCAGCGGACGCAGCCGAGCTGCCAGGTCCGGCGCGAGGCCCAGGACTTGGCCGAGTTCCTCGACGGCGTCGAACGGGGCGTTCTTGGGGCCGCCGGTGAGGCCGGCGCGGCGGTAGTCTTCGGCCTCGGCGCCGTTCAGGCGGCGCAGGTCGTCGGCATCGCGGAAATCGCCGATCTTGTCAGTGCGGCCGGCGGCGTCGAGGTCGCGTCCGCCCACGCCGGCCAGCAAGCGCGTCAGCAGCGCGTCTGACGCCGTGTTCAGGTCCACCTTGCCGGTCTCGCTCACAATGGCGAGGCTGACGCGGCCGAGATCGGCGATGCGGCAGGCGCGCGCCGTGCCGTCCACGGCCAGCGGGGCGATGGTTCCCGGAGCGGCCAGGAAGCGGCCGAGGTTCAGCATCGTGAGGCGGACGCCGGCATCGGCCAGGGCTTCGGCGGCGGCGTTGTCGATGCCGTTGGCTGCGATCAGCGCGGCGGTGCGCGAGGCTGAGGTGAGAGCGGCGGCGGTGGCGGCCAGCAGCGCCAGGGCCCAGATCACCACCACCAGCGTGAAGCCGCCTTCGCCGGCACGCGCGCGATCAGCGCAGAACGCGCATGATGGTGTCGCGGCGGGTTGGCTTGGCCTTGAAGGGCTGCAGCGGCAGGTTGAGCTGCCGGCGGAACTCTTCGGTGACGGAGCGGGCCTCAGCCTCATTGCGAACGACCGTGGGGTGAATGAAGATCATCAGTTCGGTGCGCTTGATGGTATCATCCTTGTTCTTGAACAGGTTGCCAAGAATGGGAACATCACCAAGAACCGGGATCTGATCCCGGCTCAGCGTGTTGCGCTGCTGGATCAGGCCGCCCAGCGCGAGGCTGTCGCCATCGTTAACGGCGACCGTGGTCTTGACGCGGCGCTGCTGGATGGTTGGGCTGTCCAGCTTCGAGGAGGTGGTCGGGATGACGTCGCTCACCTCCTGCTCGATCTCCAGCACCACGCGGCCGCTGTCGCTGACGCGCGGCGTGACGGTGAGCAGCACGCCGGTGTTGCGGAACGAGATGGAGTTAACCACCGGCGCGCCGGGCGACGTCACGGCGGTGGCCGACTGCGTGGCGATGGGCACGTCCTCGCCGACCTGCAGCACGGCTTTCTTGTTGTCGAGCACCATCAGGGTCGGGGCGGAAATGACGTTGACGTCGGTGATCTCGGCCAGCGCGTTAAGGGCGACCTTCACGCTGACGGAATCGAGAAAGTAGGAAAAGCCCGGGAAGACCGATTTCACGGCCCCGGAGGCTGCATCGGTGAACGAGGCTGTGCTGTCGCCCTTGTTGAAAAACCAGCGCAGGCCGAAGCGCAGTTCGTCGTTGAGCGTGACCTCGGCGATCACCGCTTCCAGCAGCACCTGGTTCGGCACGCTGTCGATCTGCTGCAGGATGGTCAGGATCTTCTGGTAGTTCTTGCGCGTCGCCCGGATCAGCACCGAGTTGTTGGCCTCGTCGGCGACCACCGTGATGGCGGCGCGATCGCCTTCGCCGACTGATGCGGCGGCGTCAGCGGCCACGGCGGCCGCATTGGCGATGTCGCCGCCGGTGTCGGCTGAGACGGGAGCGTTGGCGAGATCGGAGGCGGCGGCATCGTTCGCGGCGGGAGTCGCCCTGGCGGTTGCGCCCGGCGCCACCGTATCGACCTTGGCGGCCACCGCCAGGCTGTCCTTGCCTTCGTTGCGGTAGATGCCCTTGAGCAGCTGCGCCAGCTCGCCGGCCGGCCGGTTCTGGATGTGGTAGACGAACAGCTGCTTATCCTGCGACTGGCCCACCACATCGATGCGGCGGATCCATTCGGCGGCCTTCTTCAGATACAGCGACTGCTGAGCAATCACCAGGATCGAGCCCAGGCGTCGGTTGGCCACGAAGCGAACCAAGCCCTTGGTGGGGCTGGAGCGGTCGTTGGCAAAGACCGTGTCGAGCTCACGCACCAGCGCATCGGGATCGGAACTGTCGATCGGGAACAGGCCGAAGGACATGCCCTTCATCCAGTCGACATCGAACACGCTCACGGCATCCAGCAGCGTCGTCAGCTCGTTGCGCGTGCCCGACAGCACCAGGAGGTTGCGCGCGCTGTCGATCTTGACGATGGCGCCCTTGGCGGCGATCGGTCTCAGCACCTCGGCGACATCGGCGGCGGCCACGTAGCGCAGCGGCACCACCTGCACTTGGGCGCCGGGCGTGGCGCGTTCCTTCAACGGGCCGGTCTCGATCGGGGCGCCGGTCAGCGTCGCGCGGTCGGCCGGTACGATCTTGTAAAGTCCGTTCTCGACCGAGATGGCCGCGCCCTTGGAGCGCAGCACCGATTGAAAAATCTCCAGCGCCGTATCGGCCGACACCGGCGCGGCGGTGCGCACCGTCACCGTCCCCTTGACGGCCTCGTCGACCGAAAACGGCACCGACAGCACATCGCCCAGGATGACCTTGGCGGCTTCGTTCACGCCGACGTCGACCAGGTTGATGTTGATATCGCCGTTCGAGGACTGCGCCGAGGTATCCCACGAGGTCGCTTGACCGATCATCTGGCCGGTGCCCGGAAACACCTGTGCGCCCGAGGAAACCGTACCGTCGGCCAAAGTGACGCCGTTCGTGAACGACTGCGGTGCCGCCCGGCGGCCCGACTGCTTCAGCAACCCGGCCCCGCTCGTCGAGCCGGTCGCATCGACGTCGCGTTCGACTTGGTCCAGCCCGCAGCTCGCCAAAGCGAGACCGCAGGCGACCCAAATCGCCGCAACCCGTGCTGAACCAAGCCAACGCATTGAGCCACCTGACCCTTCGGGACCTCCTCGGAACGCGCCATGAGGCGCCAAACATCGGGCGGGCTCCGGACCAACCTTGCCGCTATCACGATTCGGCAAATGGCCAGCCGATCGGGCGGCGAATAGCTGGGGATGGAGGTAGCCCCGCAGGACTACCTCGCTGGCCCGTTGCTGGGCGCGAGCATCAGCTCGGGCCAGCGGCGCAGGTCACCGGGTGGGAACACGACGGTGAGGCCGATCAGGCGCGGCAGCTGGGGCCTGTGCTGCCAGCTGGCGGACCACTCGGGGGCCGAGCGGGTTGCATCGGAGCCGATGTAGCGCAGCGCCATCTCGGCAACATTCCCCACCAGGACGGACGTCTGAACGGTCGCGGCGAGCGTCTTGGCGGCGCCAGCACCGCCAAACGGCGACTCGTCAACGACCAAATCCCAAAGCCCGCTGTGGCTGGCCGACGGTACCAGCCGGACCACCTGCCGGAACAGACCGCCGCCGCCGTTGGCATGAGCGAGCGGCGCAACAAACGTGAGTATGACGCTCGTCCCATCGAACGCCGGCACCGCGATGCCCTTGTTCGACCGATCCCACAGCGGCATGGCGTCGGAGACGCGCGCCGCAAGCAGCGAACGCGCCGCCCCAAGCCCCGACAGCTGCTCCAGATCGCTGCGCATCTGCCACACCCGACGGCTGGATCCAAGGCCGCCCATGATGGCGGCGACGATCAGCGAGAGCAGCCCAAGCGTGACCACCAGCTCCAGAAGCGTAAAGCCTCGTTCGCCGTTGCGCTCATACGGCTGCGCAATCTGTGTCATGACGCTGGCGCCAGCTTGAGGGTCGTCAGTTCGACCGACGGATGCGCGCCGCTTCGGTTTCCGGGCCAGGTCACTGTCGAGGTCACGAGGTACGCGTCTGGCTCGGCAGAGGCCGGCGCAGGCGCACGGCTATCGTAACGACGCACGCTGACAGCCCAGTGAAAGCCGGCAGGATCGTCGCCTTCGCGCCGGCCGATGGTCAGGGGTCGCTCCAGACCTTCGGCGGCAAGACGGGCCTGGGCGATTGCCAGCGCCGTCGCCGACCGTTCGACGCGCTGTTCGCCGGCAGCGCCGGTTGCGATGGCGCGGTAGAAGGCGCCCAGCCCGAGCGTGAGGATTGCGAGGGCGATCATCGCTTCGAACAGCGTGAAGCCCTGCTCACCGGAATTAAGTCGCTTACGGAGCATCATGACGCTCTTGACACCCGGATGAGGCCGGTCACGCGATCCACTGTGACAATCCGGCTCTGACCGCCCGAACCAATGACGATCCGCCCGCCGCTGGAACTTCCATCGGGGAAAAAGTGAATGCTCGCCTGCTTGGACCCACCTGATCCCACGCCGGCGTCCTGCACGGTGATCGGGACTCCAGCAGAAAGTGGGCGTTCGGCAAGCCGCGGCGTGCCCGAATAGCAATTGGCCGATAGGTCGATGTCGAGATGCGATTCCACGTTCAGTTTGATGGCGGCGCCGCGCAGGGTCGAGAGATCCGCCGCCAGCCGCGACGCGGTCCGTTCGATCAATCCGGTGTCGGCGCCGCCGCGCAACAGCGGCATCGACACTGCGGCAATCAGGCCGAGCAGACCAAGCACGACCAGCATCTCCAGCAGCGTGAAACCGGCCTGGGACGCTCGTGCACCGCCGCCCCGCCCACCCCTACCCTCTTCCCGTAAGAACGGGGCGAGGGGGCTCGTTCCTCCAAGTTCGGATCCAGAGGCGGGCACGATATTGCCTCTCCCCGTTCTTGCGGGGAGAGGAGACCGCGTCTCGCAGCCGCTCTTCGCGGCAAGAGCCACGCGGTCGGTGAGGGGCGGCGACTGGCTCTGTCCGTGGTTCAACAAGGACGGAGCCAGCGGCCGCCCCTCACCCTGACCCTCTCCCCGTGAAGAACGGGGAGAGGGAATTGGCGCGCCTTCGCATGTCCTTTCTGCCAAATCCGTGCTCATCGGATCGCCATGTCGTTGACGCGCAGGATCGTGGTCATAACGGAGTAGATCAGTCCGCCTACACCTAATCCAATCAGCAGTGTAAGCAGCGGCGTCAGCAGGCTCATCAGCAACTCCAACCGCCGCTGCAACTCGGTCTCGGCGATGCGCGCGACGTGGGCGAGCATCTTGTCGAGCCGTCCCGTCTCTTCACCGATGGCGACCAGACGCAGCGCCATGGGCGAGATGACTCCGGTCTTGCCCAACAGCAGCGACAGGCTCGCGCCCTCCTTCACATCCTCCGCTATGCGCTCCATCGCGGCCCGCACCGTGCGGTTGCGCGCGACCAGGGTCGCGATCTTCAGCGCCTGGGGCAGGACGACGCCGCCACGGATCAGCGCGCCCAACGTATGGGCCAGGCGCGCTGTTTCTGCCCGGGCCAGAATGCCGGACAGCAGCGGTATGCGCAGGGCCAGACGATCACCGGCGGTGCGAATCGGCTCGGACCGGAAGGCCAACACGCTTGACGCAGCGGCCAATCCGACGGCCGCCAGAAGCAACGGCCACTGAGCAATAGCGGTGTCGTGCAAGAAGAGCAGAAACTGCATCGCTGCCGGCGGCTCGGAGCCAGAATCTTCGAACAACGGAGCCAGACTCGGCAGTAGCACACTGACGATCAGCACAACCGCGACGATCGCCATCAGCACCAGGATCATCGGGTAGACCAAAGCCGAGCGTAGCCGCGCCTGCATATCGACACGCCGGTCGATCAGATCGGCAAGATCAGAAAGGACCGCGCCGAGCGAGCCGCTCGCCTCTCCGGCCTGGATCATGCTGACGCAGTAGTCGGGGAACGCTCCGCCTGCGGCCTGCATGGCCTCGGACAACGAGGCGCCGCTGCGGACCCGCTCGAGCAGGTCGGCCGCCGCTTGGCGCGTACTGCTGGCCGGGCCGCTGGTCAGCAGATTGAGGGCCTGATCGATCGGCACATCGGCGCCGGCCAGGGTGGCCAGCTCACGGATCAGCGCGCCGAGGCGGCTAAGCCGCAAGGCCGGTGCTGTGGCCCGGCCGGGGACGCCGAGGGTGCTCCGCTTGCTGCCCGCGCCAACTTCAACGATGTCGAAGGGATAAAGCCCCGCCCGAGCCAGAGCAGCGCTCAACGAAGCAGCGTCAGCTGCGTCGATCTCCTTGGCCTCAAGCCGTCCGTAGCCGTCATAGGCGCTGTACTGATAGCGCGTCATCAGGATACCCGCGTCGCGCGCAGCACTTCTTCGATGGTGGTCTCGCCGCGGAACGCCTTGGCCAGCCCGTCGCGGTAGAGCGAGGTCATGCCGGCGGCGATGGCGGCCTGTTCGATCACGCGCTCACTGCGCCGGCCGAGAATCAGCTCTCGGATGTCGCCGGTCACGGGCAGCAGCTCGGTGATGGCGATGCGGCCGGCAAACCCGGTGTTGCGGCAGGATTCACAACCGACAGGACTCTTTAGCCGGATGGTCGCTGGATCGATTTCGGCGCCCGGAAGCAGGCGTTCGATCAGCAGCGGAGAATGTTCCGTGGCCTCCGCGCACCGGCGGCACAGCTGGCGCACCAGGCGCTGCGCCAGCACGGCCGACAGGCTGGAGCCAAGCAGGTAATCCTCCACCCCCATGTCGAGCAGCCGCGAGATGGTGGCCGCGGCGCTGTTGGTGTGGACCGTCGACAGCACCAAATGGCCGGTCAGCGAAGCCTGCACCGCGATCTGCGCGGTCTCCAGATCGCGGATTTCGCCGATCATCACGACATCAGGGTCCTGGCGCAGGATCGAGCGCAGGGCAGTCGCGAAGGTCAGCCCGATCTTGGGTTGAACCTGGATCTGGTTGATGCCGGCAAACTGGTATTCGATCGGATCTTCGACCGTGCAGATCTTGCTCTCGGCATGGTTGAGCGTTCCGAGCGCCGTATAAAGAGTGGTTGTCTTGCCGCTGCCAGTGGGGCCGGTGACCAGGACGATGCCGTTAGGCTGAGCCAGAGCTTTACCGAACGCCGAGATGGTTTGGCTTTCGAAGCCAAGCGCATCGAAGGCAAGCCGAACGCTGGCGCGATCGAGGATGCGCAGCACAACGCTCTCGCCATGCAGGGTCGGCATGGTCGAGACGCGCAGGTCCACGTCGCGGCCCCGCACCACCGATTTGAGGCGCCCATCCTGCGGCAGGCGGCGCTCGGCGATGTCCAGCCGCGCCATGATTTTCACCCGCGAGGTGACCGCTGCACGCATCCCAAGCGATAGCGTTTCCACCGTATGCAGAACGCCATCGATGCGATAGCGCACCTTCAGGCTGTCCTCGGCCGGTTCAATGTGGATGTCGGACGCCTTGGCCTCGACCGCGCGCGTGATCAGCTGGTGCACCAGGCGGATGATCGGGGCTTCGCTGGCGATATCCTGCAGGCGCTCGACGTCGTCCTCGATGGCGTCCTCGCCGCCGGTCCGTGTGCTCAGGGGTGCTTCTGCCGTGGCCGCGTCTTCGCCGTAGAGCCGCTCGATGGCCACCTCGATGTCTGCGGCACTGGCGACGGCCCGCAACACCGGGCGCCGCAACAGATAGGCGAGCGAGGCCAGCGCGTCGGTGTTCAAGGGGTCGGACATGGCGACCGTCACTGCGGCGTCGTCCTGTCGGATCGGCAACAGGCCATTGCCGCGCAGAAACGGTATCCGGAGCGCGTCTGGAAACAGGGGAAGGTCGGGAAAATCGGCCGGACCGACCTGGGGCAGGCCCAGGAGTTCGGCGAGCGCGGCTGCCATCGCCGGCTCGGAGATCAGGCCAAGGCGGGTCAGGACCTGGTCGAAGCGGTCGCCAGACCGCGCCTGCGCGCGCTGGGCCCGTTTGGCCGCCAGTTCATCGATCAGGCCGCGCGCCACCAGGCAGCCGATGAGCCCGTCGGCAAACGCTGCGCCCCTCGGATCAAAGGGAGGCTCGTCCGGTCTGCGTTGAGGATCTATCGGCATGCCGCCCTGCGCTGTCTGCCCAATCGGTCGAGTTGTCACGGAACTTGCTAGGCAAGGATCCGCATGCGCGGTTCGATGTTTTGCCGGTATCGCGAACAGCCTTATTTACTGAACCAATAAGTTGCTGCGATCAATCACGCAATGATGATAGAATGAACGCCCATGATCAAGCGATGACTATCATCCGCCGT
>JAYUAJ010000134.1:0-12217 GCA_043741375.1 Hyphomicrobiaceae bacterium
CGCAAATCCTCAAGGTCCTCATGCGCCAGGGCGCGCGCGAGGTACCGGCGAATGCGCGGCAGATGCTTTAGGTAGCCGGGCTTACCATCACGCTTGGCCAGGCGCGCGAAGATGCCGAGGATCTTGCTATTGCGCTGGGCCGCCAACGTCGCATAGCCGTGCCTGAACTGGGCCTCGTCGAAGGCAGGGTTGGTTTGGCGGCGTTGCTCGATCGAATAGGCCAGCAACTCGGTTTCGAGCGCCGCCGGCACGTCCAGCCGGGCGTCGAAGAGAAGCGAGGACAGATCGTAGGCAGCGTGGCCGCGCAGCGCATCCTGAAAATCGATCATCCCGACACGCTGCAATCCGCCGCGGTCCGGTAGCCAGATGAGATTGGGCGAATGCACGTCGCGCAGCACCCAGCTTGGCGGCGTCGCCAAGATCGGGGCGAGCGCCTCGGTCCACAGCTCCTCGAACTCGCACACCTGAGCCGGCGAAGGCGGCCGCCCGGTGGCGTGCGGCCAATACCAATCGAGCAGCAGGCGCGCCTCGATCATCAGAGCGCCCAAATCATAGGGCGGGACGAAGGCGGGCACGGGATGTTGCACCAGGTGGGACAGCACATCGCAGGCGGCGCCATAGAGGTGGCGCATTGGGACGCCGGCGCTGAGGGCCGCTTCAAAGGTCTGGTCACCGAGGTCCTCAACCAGCAGCAATCCGTTGCCCGTGTCACTGGCCAAAATACCCGGTACCGACAACCGGCACGCCTCCAGGGCTTTGCCGACCGCGACGAACGAGCGGACGTCGGGCGCGGAATGCGCGATGGCCCAATAAGGTTTTCCGTCTTTGACCGCAGGATGTTCGGGCAGGGGCGGCGAGTCCATCAAGAGGACGCTCCCGCTGTCCAGACGAAGCCGGGCATAGGAGCGGCGCGAGGCATCGCCGGCGAGGTGCCAGAGCTGAGCCCCGCGCCAGTCCGTTGCGGCGACGAAGCGGTGCACCTTTTCGATGTGCTGCAGCCGCTTGGTCCATGCGCCCGAGCCGGACAACGTAAGGCACCGGCTGTCTGCTTGCGGACCGTCCGTCAGCTGGAGGGTCAGGCGCTCTGACGGCAACAGATCGCCGGCCCGGTCCGGCCATTCCACCAACACCAGTCCGGTCGCCTGCGCCTCCTCGAACCCGATCTCGCGCACCTCCGCCGGCCCGCCCAGGCGGTAGAGATCAAAGTGATGCACCGTGGCGCGTGCGGTTACGTAGCTCTGCAGCAGCGCAAAAGTGGGGCTCGGCACCTCCAACTCCGGGTCCGCCGCCAGCGCCCGGACGAACGCCCGCGCGAAAGTGGTTTTCCCCGCGCCCAGGTCGCCCTCAAGCAGGATGAGGTCGCCACTGCGGACGTGCAGCGCCAGCAGCTCGGCAAGGCGTTCGAGGGCCGGCAAGGCCTGAGGATCGAGGGTCCAGTGATACATGAACGTGCAGGTATCAGGTCTTCGGCGCCGCTGAAACCGTTTCCAGGTTCAGCCACAGTGTCTCATCGGCAGTCAGGGTCAAGCCGAGCCCAGGTAAGGTCGAGGCGATTTCGTCCGCGGTCCTTGCGCCAACCAGCGCGAACGACGGAAAGCTTTGCCCCAACACCCAGGCGGTTGCGATGTTATGGGGAGACACGCCGTATTTTTCCGCCAGCACACCCGCCCGTCTGCGGCGCTCGGCATTAGCGGTGCTGCCGAAGCAGGTCTCGGGAGCGGTGTCAGCCGGCAAACGGTTGCGCAGGGCCTCCGGCAGGAAATAGCCGCGCGCCTGCGAGGACCAGCTGAAGTGCACGACGTTTTGGTCACGCAGCGTCTTCAGCGTGTCCGCCGTGTTCGACGTGATGCAGCCTGCCCAAACCGGCTTTTCCATCACAGCGAGCGACAGGTTGTTGTTGAGGATCGTGAGCGGCTTCAGCCCATGAGCCTTGGCGTAGGCGGCAGCCTCCTGGAACCGTGCCACCGACCAGTTCGAGCCGCCGAACACTCCGATTTTGCCCGCCTTGTGCAGGTCGTTCAGCGCATCGACGAATTCCCCGACCGGAACGGCCCGATTGTCGCGGTGCATGATGTAGATGGGGGCATAATCGAGACCGAGGCGATTGAGCGAGATCTCGAGTTGCGCCCCGATGGCGGACGGTGTGCAATAAGGACTGTGTGCGCCCTTTACCGCCACCACGATGTCCTTGGTGACGCCGCGCGCTGCGATCCACTTGCCAAGCACAGCTTCGTGGTGTCCGCCTCCATAGACGAAGGCGGTGTCGAAGGCATTGCCACCGGCCTCCATCCAGGCGTCCCAGACGATTGCTCCGCCGCCGAGTTCATTCTGGTTGTCGCAACCCAAAATCAGCTTCGAGACCGGTTGGGAAACCTCCTCCAATCGCATTTGCGGGATTTTCGGCAGTCCTTTTGGGAGCACGCCCGGTAGCCGCCGGTTGGTCTTCGGCACCTCGGCAAAGGTCGCGTAGCCCAGCTCCTGCCGCCAGCGGTCGAGCGTAAGGTTGTTGCCGACGCTGTCGGCGTGGCTCATGGCGGGCGCGTCGGCCTGGCGTTTACCATCGGCGATAGCGCGGCTCGCCAGCTCCGCTTCAAAGGTGAACAAATGCTCGGGGTGGCGCAGCTGTTCGACGCGCCGCTGATCGCCGACGGTCACCGTTATTGTGCTATCCGACGGCCCGGCATTGCGTCCGGGTACCCAGGGGTCAGCGAGTTCGATGCGTCCCTTGTCGCCGACGATGGTCGCCGAATTGTCCATGGCCCGGCGGACCGCGCAGGCGATCTCGGCAGTCACGCCGCTGGCAAATCCCAATAATCCGTAAGCCACCTCATCAACGCCAGTCGAGCCGAGAATACCCGATCCCTTGACCGTCACCGGGTCGTCGAACGCCTTGCCGATGGCCGCTCCCGCCACCAATCGCACCAGCGACACCGGATAGCCGCCGACATCGAGGATGCCGCCGCCGCCCAGCATCGGATCGAACAGCCGCGATGCCGGGTCGAGGGTGGCCGCAAAGCCGAAGCGAGTCTGGATATGCCGGATGCGTCCGATTTCACCAGATGCGACAATCGCCAACAGCCGCGCGATCTGCGGGTGGCAGCGATACATGAAGGCTTCCATGAAGAAGACTCCCTGCTGCGCGGCGACCTCCGTGATGGCGGTGACCTCGGCGGCATTCATGCCGGCCGGCTTCTCGCAGACGACGGCCTTGCCTGCCCGCATGGCCATGATCGACAGCTCGGCATGCCAGGGATGCGGCGTAGAGATGTAGACGGCGTCGATATCGGGATCGGCCGCGAGCGCGGCGTAGTCGGAATAGCGCTTGGCGGCGAGAATTTTGTAGTGGTCGCCGAAGCTCTTCAGGCGCCCGGTATCGCGGCTGGCGATGGCGGCGAGGACGCCGGACTTGGACTCGGCAAGACCGTCGGCAAAGTTATGAGCAATCGCTCCCGGTCCGATGATGCCCCAGCGTGTTTGAGTCATGGTGCTTGTCCTGGTTGATGCCGGCCGAAAATTGAATTTTGTAGTAGCAGCCAACACTAACCGTTGCGATTTTCTTGTGCCTAGAGTTTGATCACGGCCGGGATACCCCCACCCCAACACTCTTCCTCAAAGGGGGGTGGGGTGGGGGGTATCCACATCGGACCGACTGAAGGCTCACCCGAACAAACACCGGTTCACCATGTCTCCCCTCCTGCCAACGCATGCACAATTCGTCGTTATCGGCGGTGGCATCATCGGATGTTCGACGGCGTACCATCTGGCGCGGGACCATGCGGCCGACGTGATCGTGCTGGAACAGGGCAAGCTGACGGGGGGCTCGACGTGGCACGCGGCCGGGCTGGTCGGGCAGCTGCGCTCGTCGGCTTCGATCACGCAGGTGCTGCGCTATTCGGTCGAACTCTACAAAACGCTCGCAACCGAGACCGGGCTCGAGACCGGCTGGAAGATGACCGGCTGCCTGCGGCTCGCGACCAATGCCGAGCGCTGGATCGAGTACCAAAGACTCGCCACCACGGCGCAGAGTTTCGGGCTGGAGATGCATCTGGTGTCCCCGGCCGAGGTCAAGCGCCTATGGCCGCTGATGGATGTGAGCGATCTGGTGGGCGCGAGCTGGCTGCCGACCGACGGCCAGGCCAGTCCCTACGATATCGCGCAATCGCTGGCCAAGGGCGCGCGCATGCAAGGGGCGCGCATTTTTGAGGGCGTGCGGGTGACTGGCTTTGAGCTTGCCGAGGGGCGGGTGCGGGCGGTCCGGACGAACCATGGGACGATTACCTGCGACGCGGTCGTCAATTGCGCGGGTCAGTGGGCGCGGCAGGTGGGTGCCATGGCCGGTGTTTCCGTGCCGTTGCAACCCGTCAAGCACCAGTACATCATCAGTGAAAAGATCGATGGCGTGACGCCGGATCTGGCGACGCTGCGCGATCCCGACCGGCGCACCTATTTCAAGGAAGAGGTGGGTGGTCTCGTTATGGGCGGCTATGAGCCGAATCCGGTCGCATGGACCCTTGAGGACGTGCCCGACGATTTCGAGTTCAAGCTGTTCGAGGACGACTGGGATCATTTCGAGCAGCATATCTGCCAGGCGGTCGCGCGCGTGCCGGCGCTGGAAAAAGCTGGCATCAAGAAGATGATCCACGGGCCGGAGAGTTTCACCCCGGACGGCAACTTCATTCTCGGCCAGGCGCCCGATCTGGCCAATTTCTATGTCGGCGCAGGCTTTAACGCCTTTGGTATAGCGTCCGGCGGCGGAGCCGGATGGGTGCTGGCGCAGTGGGTGGCCAAGGGCGAGGCGCCCATGGACCTTTGGGTGGTCGACATCCGGCGCTTCTCCGATCTGCACCAGGATCGCCGCTGGGTGTGCGACCGCACGCTGGAAGCCTACGGTAAGCACTACACCGTCGTTTATCCGCATGAGGAGTATGTGTCGGGCCGCCCGCGCATCGTCTCGCCGCTGTACGGCCGGCTGAAATCGGCCGGAGCGGTATTCGGTTCGAAACTGGGTTGGGAGCGGCCCAACTGGTTTGCCCTGGCCGGAAGCCCGGCGGCCGACGTCTACGGCCTGGGTCGCCAGAATTGGTTCGATCAGGTGGGCGTGGAGCATCGGACCGTGCGCGAGGCTGCGGGACTGTTCGACCAGTCCTCGTTCGCCAAATACGAACTTGCGGGCAAGGACGCAGAACGGGCGCTGAGTTTCATCTGCGCCAACGACGTCAGTAAGTCGCCGGGCCATCTAACGTACACGCAGATGCTGAACAGCCGGGGCGGTATCGAATGCGATCTGACCCTGGCCCGGCTGGCCGAGGACCAGTTCTACATCGTCACTGGCACCGGGTTCCGAACCCATGACGCGGCCTGGATACGCTCCCACATGGGCCGTGGATTGGACGCGACGCTGACCGACGTCACCGAACGCTTCGGTACGCTCTCGCTGATGGGCCCGCGCGCGCGGGATATTCTGGCGAAGGTGATCGGCAGCGACGTCGGCAACGCCGTCTTCCCCTTCGGCGCGGTTCGCGAAATTGCCGTCGCAGGCATCACCATCCGCGCCCTGCGCGTGACCTATGTCGGCGAACTCGGCTGGGAGCTGCACGTGCCCATCGACGGGCTTGCGGCGGTTTACGACGCGGTCATGGCCGCAGGCGCGCCGCTGGGCCTGCGCCCAGTGGGTTATCGCGCTTTGGAGTCGCTTCGGCTGGAGAAGGCCTATCGCGCCTGGGGTTCCGACATCACGCCCAACGATACGCCTTTTGAGGCGGGGCTAGGCTGGGCCGTGAAACTCAAGACAAAAACGGATTTCCTCGGCCGCGCAGCGCTAGAGACGGCGGCCAGCCAGCCCCTGAAGAAGAAACTCGCCACTTTCACCTGCGCCGATCCCGCGATCACCCTGCTCGGCCGCGAAACCATCCTGCGCGATGGTGTGCCGGTCGGCTATCTCACCGGCGGCGGTTTTGGCTACACCATTGGAAGGCCAATCGGGCTTGGCTATGTGCGCAATCCGGCGGGCGTGACAGACGACTTCATCTGGTCCGGGCGCTACGAATTGCTGGTGGCACAAAGCAAGGTTGAGGCTGAGGTGCATCTCAGCCCGCTGCACGACCCAACCAACACCCGCGTGCGCGGTTGATACCAGCTCACGTCAAATCCTTGCCCCACCCCCGGACTCACCCTATAGACCTGGGCTTTGATGACAGCGCTCGCGAAACTTGCCGGGGTGGCCAGCTTTCCCCATAGGCACCTGCTCACCGTTGAGAACCTCACCGGTCCGCAGATCACTGGCTTATTGGACATGGCCGAGGACGCCGCCCAGATCAGCCGCGAGGTGAAGAAGAAGCGCGACCGCTTGGCGGGGCGCACGCTCATCAACCTGTTTTTCGAAGCATCCACCCGCACCCAAAGTTCGTTCGAATTGGCGGCCAAGCGCCTCGGGGCGGACGTCATCAATCTCGCGGTATCGCAGTCGTCGGTGTCAAAGGGCGAGACGCTGATCGATACTGCCGTGACTCTTAACGCCATGCGGCCGGACATGCTGGTGGTGCGGCACCACGCGGCCGGCGCCGTCGAGTTGCTGTCGCAGAAGGTGGATTGCTCGGTGATCAACGCCGGTGACGGTGCGCATCAGCATCCGACGCAGGCGCTGCTGGACGCGCTCACCATCCGGCGCAACAAGGGCCGCATCGCCGGCCTTACGGTCGCGATCTGCGGCGATATCTTGCATAGCCGCGTGGCGCGCTCGAACATCGGCCTGCTCACCACCATGGGCGCACGGGTGCGCATTGTGGCCCCGTCGACGCTGCTGCCGAGCGCGGCCGACCGGCTGGGGGCAGAGGTCTTTACAACCATGCGCCAGGGCCTCGCCGACGCAGATATCGTCATGATGCTGCGCCTCCAGGAAGAGCGCATGAGCGCCAGCTATGTCCCCTCCAAGCGCGAGTATTTCCACTTCTTCGGCCTCGATCAGGAGAAGCTGAAGTTCGCCAAGCCAGACGCTCTCATCATGCACCCGGGGCCCATGAACCGCGGCGTGGAAATTCATTCGTCGGTAGCCGACGATCCGCGCAGCGTGATCCGGGAACAGGTCGAAATGGGAGTGGCCGTCCGCATGGCGGTGCTGGAGGCACTGGGCCGGCATCTGCCGAACGCGTGAGTGGCTGGTTATACCGCGTCGCCAGGCGAAAAATCGTTGGCGACATAACGGGCCATGGTTGCCCGAATGCGTTCCAGGCGCGCATCGTTACAGAGATCAACGCGGGTCGCCACCGCCCCGTGCAGGATACCGTGCGCCTTGTCGAGCGAGGCGCCGAGCTTGGGCACGTCCTCCGCCGACGCGCCGTTGATGGCTTCATAGGCCATATATGAGGCCCTCAGCTTCGGATAGTCGATGTTGAAACCGCAAACTTCGGCCCAGGACGAATTCCAGGCAAGATGCTTGAAACGGCTCTCTGGGGTGGGCGCTGCCACGGGCGCAACCATGCCTGCGACTGCCCCAGTGCTTCCCGTTGTTGTCGCAGTCTGCTGCGCACAGCCCAACAGCGCCGCCAGCGACGATAGTGCAAACAAGCCAGTGATGCGCATCGTCTGCCCCAAGGTCTGCCCTCACCCTCAATCGCCAGAATCGAATTTCAGCGCGCGCTGAAACGCCGGCCGCGCTTCCAGGGTTTTCACATAGCCAGCCAAATGTGGCCCCGCCACCAATTCCCACATAAGTCCCCAACGGATCATGGTTCCCATCATGATGTCGGCGGCGGTGAACTGATCCCCAAGCAGATACGGCCCCTTGGCGACGGCTGCGTCAATGACGCTATTGGTCGCCTCAAATGTGCCCCAGGGGGCCTGCGTGGATGGCACGTCGAGGTTCATGAATTTGGCCAGGAACAGCGGCTCCATGTTGCCGACGGAAAAGAACATCCAGCGCAGATACTCGCCGCGCTTGGGGTCGTTCACACCCGGCGCCAGGATGCCGCCGGCGTATTTGTCGGCGAGATAGGTGCAGATGGCAGCACGCTCTGTCAGCACGGCATCGCCGTCCGTCAGCGTCGGCACTTTGCCGAAGGGATTGAGTTGAAGGTAGGACTTGGTCTTGTGCTCGCCTTTCGTAAGGTCGAGCCGCTTCAACTCGTACGGCCTGTCGATTTCCTCGAGCAGCCACATCACGCCGAAGGACCTGGTTTTCGGTGCAGCATAGAGTGTCAGCACGTCGGTGATCTCCCGCTCAGAATTTTACGTTCAACTGATGATCGGTAGCATTTGAGGCTTGGCGCGGTCATTGCGCCGCGCAAACAAAAAAAGCAAGGCCGGTGAGGGCCTTGCTTTAACGAACCGCATTTCTGCGGCGGAACCATACGGGGCGATCTCACTCAGTTGCGACTTCGGGGTTCACTCCGTTACGGCCGGCGCGTGGATCGCGCCACCCAACCTTCTACGTCCTCCCACGACTTGGACCGGATCGTTGAAACGATCACTTATCATTGCAGCCGCGCTAGTGCGCTTGGCTGGCAGTCCACCGGCCATTTGGGGGCTCGGCAACATCGCGCATTTGTCGCGACGGGCGCACCATAGGCAGCAACGTCTGCCTTTGTCATCAACTGGATAGCGTTATTGAACGGACCCATGTGCAAAACGCATGACGGTCTGATGTGCGCGTTTTGTGGTAACCCAAGTCGCAGACGCGCGCCCGTGCCGCCGCCTGTGAGGCCTGTGGCGGGGCGGCAATTGCCTCGCGGCGCGGAAGCCGCTATGAGCGGCAGTCATGCCGTTATCCACGTCCGCTCGGGCCCCGCTGGCCTCCGAAGGGCGCTACAACATGCAAATTCTACGCGAGAACACCTAACATGCGTCTCAGCCGTTACTTCCTGCCCGTCCTGCGCGATACGCCCAAGGAGGCGGAGATTATTTCGCATCAGCTGATGCTACGCGCCGGCATGATCCGACAGGAGAGCGCAGGCATCTATTCCTGGCTGCCGCTGGGTTTTAAAGTGCTGAAGCGCATAGAACAGATCGTGCGCGAGGAGCAGAACCGCGCCGGCGCACTGGAAGTGCTGATGCCGACGATTCAGTCGGCCGAGCTGTGGCGCAAGAGCGGCCGCTACGACGATTATGGCGCCGAAATGCTGCGCATCAAGGACCGCAATGACCGCGACATGCTCTTTGGGCCGACCAACGAGGAAATGATCACTGACATCTTCCGCCAGGGCGTGAAGAGCTATAAAGAGCTGCCGCGCAATCTCTACCATATCCAGTGGAAGTTCCGCGATGAGCGCCGCCCCCGCTTTGGTGTGATGCGCGGCCGCGAATTCCTGATGAAGGACGCTTATTCGTTCGACCTGACGGTGGAAGCGGGAAAGCACTCCTATAACAAGATGTTCGTAGCTTACCTGCGCACCTTTGCCCGCATGGGCTTGAAGGCCATCCCGATGTCGGCCGATACCGGTCCCATCGGCGGCGACGCCAGCCACGAATTCCTGATCCTGGCCGATACCGGCGAGAGCGCGGTGCACTTCGACCGCGACTTCTACGACATGAACTGGAGCGCCTTCGAGATCGACTACGACGATGTCGGCAAGGTCGCCAAGGTGGTCGGCGATTTCACCTCGAAATACGCCGCCACTGACGAAAAGCATGTGGCTGCGGACTACGAAAAGCGCGTGCCCGAGGCCAAGCGCATGAGCGGCCGCGGCATCGAGATCGGTCACATCTTCTTTTTTGGCACGAAGTATTCAGAGCCGCTGGGTTGCGTCGTCCAAGGGCCGAAGAGCGAGCAGATCACGCTGCAGTCGGGGTCCTACGGCATCGGCGTCTCGCGTCTGCCGGCCGCGATCATCGAGGCCAGCCACGACGCCAGCGGCATCATCTGGCCCATGCAGGTCGCCCCGTTCCAGGTCGGCCTGATCAACCTCAAAGCCGGCGACGCGGCGGTCGATGCGGCTTGCTTGGACCTTTACACGAAACTCGAAAAAGCCGGGATCGATGTGCTCTATGACGACACTGATGAGCGCGCTGGCGGCAAATTCGCGACCATGGACCTAATCGGCCTGCCCTGGCAGCTGACGGTCGGCCCGAAGGGACTGAAGGATGGCCAAGTGGAGCTGAAGGCGCGTGCAGGCGGGGCGAAGGGGTCTCTCTCTCCGGACGCGGCTCTGGCGAAACTGGTGGCGGATTGTAGGTTGGGTTAGCGGGCCAATAACCTATCGCCATCTGGCTGCGCCGCCAATTCCCGCGTAACCCAACGCCATTGCGTGGCGCCCGAATGTTGGGTTACGCGCGTTGCCTGTGTCGGATGTTCTGAGAGCGGTTTCGCGCTAACCCAACCTACGGTCCCAAGGTTTCCCATGTCCGTCTCAACCACCGACACCACGCCCTTCGGCCCGTTCGAATGGATGCTGGCCAGCCGCTATCTGCGCCCGCGCCGCAAGGAAGGGCTGATCTCGGTAATCGCCATCATCTCGTTTCTCGGCATCATGCTAGGCGTCGCCACGCTGATCTCGGTCATGGCCCTGTTCACGGGCGTGCGGCAAGAGCTGACCAACAAACTGCTCGGCCTCAACGGCCACTTCGTGGTCAGCAAGCCCAGCGAGGCGTTCACGGACTACAATGAAGCGCGCGAAAAACTGATCACCGAAGTTGGCGTCACCGACGTCATGCCGATCATCGAGGGCCAGGCTCTGTTCGCCAATGCCGCCAGCCCCGGCTTTTCCGTCGGCGTGCTGGTGCGCGGCATGCAGGCGGCCGATATCCTCAGGTTGAAGCAGGTCGCCGGAAACCTGCGCGGCGGTTCGCTGGACGGTTTTGACGAGGGCCAGGGCATTGCGCTGGGCTACCGGTTGGCCCTCTCGCTTGGCGTCGGCGTCGGCGACAGCGTCAAGCTCATTACTACACGCGGCAAATCCACCGTGTTCGGACAGAAGCCGAACGCCAAGAATTATCAGGTGACTGCGCTCTACGAAATCGGCATGGCCGAATACGACAAGACCATCGCCTTCCTGCCGCTGCGTGAGGCGCAGGCCTTCTTCAACTATCCGAACCAAGCGCATGTGCTTGAGGTCATGGTGACCGATCCCGAGAACGTGAAAGCCATCGGCCCCAAGCTCAAGGCGCGGCTCGGCCCTGGCTACGCCGTCGCCGACTGGCAGGAGCGCAATGCCACCATCCTCTCGGTCATCGATGTCGAGCGCAACCTGATGTTCTTCGTGGTCTCGCTGATCACCATCGTCGCGATGCTGAATGTCATTTCCGGCCTCACCATGCTGGTGAAAGACAAGGGCCGCGACGTCGCCATCCTGCGCACCATGGGCGCCACCCCGGGCAGCGTCATGCGCATCTTCCTGATGACCGGCGCCAGCATCGGCATAGCCGGCACGTTGGCTGGGCTCATTCTGGCGATCCTGTTCTGCTGGAACATCGAGGCGATCCGCACATTCATTTCCTGGGTGTCGGGGACCGAGGTGTTCGATCCCAACGTTTACGTCATAACCAAGATCAAGGCGCATATGGATCCGGTGGTGACGAGTTCGATCGTGATCGGCTCACTCATCCTGTCGGTGCTGGCGACCATTATTCCGTCCTGGCGGGCCTCGCGCATCGATCCCGTCGAAGCGCTGCGATACGAATAGGGGTTGAGCTTTGCAGGACGCCAGTTCAAGGATCATCGCGCTCGCCTTGCGCGACGTCGACCGCACTTTTAAGCAGGGCGACCGAACCTTGCGCATCCTACAGGGCGCATCGGCCGAACTCCGGGCGGGCGAAGCCGTGGCGCTAGTCGGGCCATCGGGTTCGGGCAAGTCGTCGCTACTGCACATCGCCGGGCTCTTGGAAAAGCCCGACGCTGGCCAAGTGATCGTGGGTGGCCGCGATTGCGTGACCCTGCCCGATGCGGAGCGCACGCGCGTGCGCCGGCGCGATATCGGCTTCGTTTATCAGTTCCATCACCTGCTGCCGGAATTCTCGGCGCTGGAAAATGTCGTCATCCCGCAGATGATCGCGGGCGAGTCTCGCAAGGACGCGAGCGTCAAGGCGGTGTCGTCGTTGACCGCGCTTGGCCTAGGCGAGCGCGTCGATCATCGCCCCGGCCAGCTCTCCGGCGGCGAGCAGCAGCGCGTCGCGATCGCCCGCGCGCTGGCCAACAAGCCGGCCCTTCTCCTGGCCGATGAACCCACCGGCAACCTCGATCCCGAAACCTCCGAGCGCGTGTTCGCTGAACTCCTGACCCTGATCCATT
>JAYUAJ010000135.1:0-5268 GCA_043741375.1 Hyphomicrobiaceae bacterium
CGCGTAGTGCGTCTGAAATCGGGCGATCCGCTGATTTTCGGCCGCGCCGGCGAGGAGATCGACGCCTGCCGCGCTGCCGGGGTTCCGGTGGAAGTGGTGCCGGGCATAACGTCGGCGCAAGGGGCGGCCGCACGGCTGACGGTGTCGCTGACGCACCGGCTGGAGGCGCGGCGGCTGCAGTATGTCACCGGCCACGACAACAAGGGCGGGCTGCCGGAGAGCATCGACTGGTCGGCCGTCGCCGATCCCCAGGCGACGACGGTGGTCTACATGCCACGCCGCACGATCGGCGCGCTGGCGAAGAAGTCGCTAGAGGCGGGTATGGATCCCAAGACGCCAGCTATCGTGATTGTGAACGCAACGCGTGCGGATGAAGTGGTGGTGGCGTCCACGATGGCCGGCATCGAGGCCGCCGTCGCCGGGACCGACACGCCCGACCCGACGCTGGTGCTGATCGGCTGGGCGATGGCGCGGGCGGTGGTGCCCGAGGTGCGATTGCAGACTGAGTCCCTCTAGGGTCGCAAATTGCGGCCTTAGGCTAGTTTGTCGCCCTCAGTTGCCATGACTCGGGCAATCGGCTTGTCATGGAGCCCCATTTCGTTCATGCTTCATTCTAAGGTCGTCTTCGTGACCTTAGGCGCGCGACAGGATGTTGGTCATGACCAAGACAGAGCAACTTACCCGTATCGCTGAGACATTGTCGGAAGACCAAGTTGAAGGCCTGTTGTCGTTTGCCTCCTATTTGAGCAGCGATCCGTTCTATGCGACAGCTTCGGACGAAGCCCTGGCGTCGATCGAACGCGGTTTGTCGGATATCGATGCTGGGAAGGTTCGCTCGGCCGCTGACGTGTTCGGTCGCATCGACACTAAGATTGCTGCTCGCAACCGATGAGACGGGTCGTTTTCTCGCACGAGGCTCAAGAGAGGCTCGAAGTACAAATTGAGTATTTGCTCGATAGGGGCGCTCCCGGGGCGGCGCGGACATTGCGGCATCGCGTAGATGCGTTCCTCTCGAATATTCTGACGCGCTTTCCAGGAACTGGCGCTTACATCCAGCAGAAAGACCTCTGGGAGAGCTGGATCCCACGGACGCGCTTGGTCGTGTGGTACCGCTTCGACGACGATGCCCTCCAAGTAGTGACAGTGTGGCATACCTCTCAGGACCGCCAATCGGCCCCATGACAGTCCCCGACTTCGCCACGCGCCTAGGCCTACTCACGGCCGCCCTCCTAATTGATGCGGCCGTCGGCTATCCGCAGGCGCTGTTTCGGCGCATAGGGCACCCCGTCACCTGGATCGGCGGGCTGATCGGATGGCTGGACCGGGCGTTGAACATCGAGGGACAGGCGCCCGCATTCCGCAAGTCTGCTGGTGCATTGGCCGTGGTCGTGCTGCTGGCCGTATCGTTCGTTCCCTTCGCGCCCATACAATCCGCGCTCGTCACAAGCTGGCCGGGCCTCGCCGCCCTCGCCCTGCTGGCCTCCACGCTTTCTGCCGCCCGCTCGCTCGACACGCATGTCGCCGCCGTCGCCGGCGCGCTCGAAACCGGCGACCTTCCGGCTGGCCGCATCGCCGTCTCCCAAATTGTCGGCCGCGACTCTGACGTCCTTGACGAAGCGGGCGTTTCGCGCGCCGCCATCGAGAGTCTGGCCGAGAATTTCTCCGACGGCGTGGTCGCACCCGCGCTCTGGTTCGCCGTGTTCGGCCTGCCGGGCATGCTCGCCTACAAGGCGATCAACACCGCCGACAGCATGATCGGGCATCGCACGCCGCGCCACGAGGCGTTCGGCTGGGCAGCGGCGCGGCTGGACGATCTGGTCAACCTGCCGGCCTCGCGGCTGTCGGGACTGCTGCTGACATTGGCCGCCTGCGTCCTCCCCGCCGCCTCCCCTAGTAACGCCTTTCGTGCCGTGTTCCGCGACGCCCACAAGCACCGCTCGCCGAACGCTGGCTGGCCCGAGGCAGCCATGGCGGGCGCGCTGGGCATGAAGATCGCCGGCCCGCGCGCTTATCACGGCAGGGTGGGCGACTTTGCGTACATGGGCGACGGGCGTGCGGAGTTGACGGCGGCAGATATTCGGCGCGCGCTTTGGCTTTACCGCTTGGCGGGGGCGATTGGCTGGCTTTGTATCGTCGGACTGGCGGCGGCGTTCGGGTGAATGGGGTCAGACCCCTTGCCGGGGAGGCTTATGGATTTCGCTGACTGTGAAGCAAGGGGTCTGACCCCATTCTCGCGACTGAGCGCCTCCTCAGCCATATCCGCCGCCCCCCAATACTCCGCCAGCGTCGGGCCGTTCTCGATCCGCTGGTCGCGGAACAAAAAGCAATAAATCTCGTGCAGCCACACCCGCCGGCCGATGCGCGCATACCACCGCATGCCGCGGCGGGCGACGGGGTCTGGATTGAGATACGTCCGGTACAGAGCTTTCGGCCGCGCCTGGACGAGCACCTCGATTATCTTGATCCAGAGGAACGTCCGCCAGGCCGGGACGTGGCGGCTCGCCAACACTTGGTGCTTGTAGTCCCAGCGGCGCTGGTCGAGTTGAATGACCGCGCGGTCCTTGGCCTCGCGGAAGAACGGCGTCCAGCGATGCGGGGTGACGAACAGCGTGATGATCTGGTCGGGGTCGTAGGCGAGGAGCTGGCGGAAGGCGCGCCAATAGTCGAGGTCCCTCTCCTCCTCAAAACCGACGACATAAGAACACAGCGAGAGAATGCCGTGCTGGCGCAGCAGGCGGATGGCTTCGCGGTCAGTCTTGGTGGCGCTGCCTTTTCGCACCTTCTGAAGAGTCGCTTCGTCCGTATGCTCCATGCCGATGAGAAAGCGCTCGAAACCCGCCTGCCGGTAGAGGTGGAGGATATCGGCGTCGCGCACGATGTCGTCGGCACGTAACGTGGCGATCATGGTCACCTTAACGTTTTCGGCGATGATGGCTTCCAGCAGCGCGCGCCAGGCTTTTTTGGACGTGGTCGGATTTTCGTCGGCCCAGGAAATCATGGTTACGCCGTGCTCGCGGTAGAGCCGGCCGATCTCGGCGGCGACTTTCTTCGGGTCGCGATGGCGCCATTTGGTCCAAAAACCGCGCTGGCCGCAGTAGCTGCACAGATGCGGGCAGCCGCGCGAGAACTGGATCACCACGCCGCGTTTGCCGCCATAATAGCTGTATTTGGCATGGTCGATCAGCTCCCAGCCGACGCGGTAGTCGTCGAGGTTTTGGATCATGGGGGCGGGCGGGGTTGCGGTTGCAGCGCCGTGGCGGCGGAAGGCGAGGCCCGGGATGTCATAAAGGCGCGCGCCCGCCGCCAGCGCCCGCATCAGCCGCTGCGAGGTTTCCTCGCCCTCGCCGCGCACAATGATATCGACCTCGCGGAGTTCTCCAAGGCAGTCCTTCCAGTGGTAAGTCGGAAATATGCCTCCGTACACGATCCATGTGTTCGGCATGGTGCGGCGTAGGCTAGCGAGAATGCGCTTGATAGCCGGATGCGCGCTGGTCGAGCCATTGTGGCCGATCAGGATGGCGTCGGGATCGTGGGCCGTGGCGCGGTCGATGATGGCCTCGAAGGCGAGATTGTCGATATCGCCATCGATCAGCGTCACGTCGTGGCCGTCATCGATCAGTGGGCCTCCGATCGCCAGCAGCCCGAGCGGCGGCAACATCTCGCCTGGCATGCGCGAGCCGATGGATTCGTGCGGCGGATTGATGATCAAAATACGCATGGATCGCTCCCTCAGGCCGACGGCTTGAGGCGCTTGGCGATCAGCCGGCGGCCGAGTTCTCGGACAGCCTCGCGCGGAGAACTGGCGGCGGCGATCAGCGCGAGGCAGAACAGGATGCGGTCGAGCGCGGTGCGTTGGCGATATGGCATGTTGGTGAGGCTCCGGATCGGAAGGGGCAGCAGAACGACTGTCCGCCGGCGGCGCGACCACCGACACGGGCAATTCCTTGAAATCTCCGCACCTTACCGCCTTGCGTCGGGCTGTTTGTGCGGATATGTGAGGGTTGAGAATTCAAGGGGCGGGCGGGCCTACCGATGACCGAGAGCAGGGCGCTGAAACTCTCTAGCGAGGAAAGCCGGGGCCTGGCTCTGCGCGTGCGCGAGGAACTGGCGCGCCGGCGCATGACGCGCGAGGCACTGGCCGATGCGGCCAGGATATCCATTTCAACGTTGGAAAAGGTGCTGGCCGGAAAGCGCTCGTTCACGCTCGCCACCATCGTGCGGCTGGAAGAGGGGCTTGGCGCCCGGCTGCTGGATGCGCCCGTGTCCGGCCATAGCAACGGTGCGGCCTCCGATGCCAACGCGCCTGATGAGTTGGGCGGTTATAGCCGCTCGGCGGTCACCTGGCTGGAAGGGTCGTACCTGACGCTGCGGCCGTCCTTTGCCGAAAAGGGAGCCATCTATGCCTATCGCACCGACATCACGTGGGCCAAAGAGACGTTAACGTTGCAATTTCGCGAGGCCGAGCGGCTGGATCACGATTATACGCAGTTCGGCAGCGTCGCCGTTCCGCACCAATCGGGCCACATCTATCTCGTCACCAACCGCCACGGCCAGCACCGGCTGATCGTGGTCGCCCGCCCCACCATCGGCGGCGAGTTGTTTGGTATCCTGACAACCTTGCAGTCAGGCCAAGGTTCGCATTTGAGCCCGGTGTCGATGCCGATCGTGCTGAAACTGTTGCGGTCAGCCGACAAACCGCACTATGGGCGGATCGCTGTAGGGCACACAGCACATGCACGGTATGCGTCGTTATTGCGCCGGACGGTGGACGATCACTTTGCGGCGTTCCTGCCGTGAAGCTTTGACGGCGTCAAAGGGCCGCAAAGCGCCGTGGCCGAGGATGCTGGGGCCACACTAACCCAATCTGCGGTCCAACGTTGGTCACCGGCTTCCCACGGGACGCGGCGCCCTCTACAACCGTTCCCAGGCACGCGAGGGAGACAGTATGTCCGCAATCGACAATACCAACACGCCGAAACCCTCAGGGAGGGCCGGCGGACGGGCCGCGCGCCGCGAAATACGGGCGGCGCCATTGGCCGACGATCTAAGACCGATTCGGGCCGGCATGAGCGGCGGCAGTTACGCGCCTCTCTCCAGCACCGACATTCTGAAAATCCACCGCGCGGCGCTGCAACTCCTGGAAGAGGTCGGCTTCGGCCAGGCCATCCCGACCTGCGTTGAGGCTTGCACGCAGGCCGGAGCCATCTATGGCGACGACAAGCGCCTGCGCTTTCCGGCCGCCCTGGTCGAGGACACGGTGCGCCGCGC
>JAYUAJ010000136.1:0-5262 GCA_043741375.1 Hyphomicrobiaceae bacterium
CTGCTTCAGCCGCCAAGCGTTCGTAGGTTTTCCAATGCATTCCCTTAGAGCATTTCAGGTTTAGGTGGAAGCATATCCGGCGTTGCGAAGGTAGTTGGCGCATTCGGACTCAGAGATGCCTTCCACGAGTGTCGCGATGCGATTGTGGATAGCATCAATTGATCGGCCTTGAGCCATGTGTCAAACGCCATCCGGAACTGCCCCCTTTGCGTCATGGAGAACTGCCCCCACCCTCGGGGTTCTATGATCTGGGTTGAAGGTCGGGGCCGCCGGTGGCGGAACGGAGGGAGGCGGAGCCGACCGGAGGGCCGACACCGGCGGGCGGTTTGATGAGACCGCTTTTGCGCTTGGCGCGCAGCCGGTAGCTGTCGCCGCGGATGGTCAACACGTGGCTGTGGTGCAGGAGACGGTCGAGGATCGCGGTGGCCACCACCGGATCCGCGAACACCGTGCCCCATTCGGCCACGCTGCGGTTCGAGGTGATCAGCATCGCGCCCACCTCGTAGCGGCGGCTCACCAGTTGGAAGAACAGATGCGCCGCATCCGGCTCCAGCGGCAGATAGCCCAGTTCATCGACGATCAGCAACTTCGGCTTCGACAGCGCCAGCAGCTTTTCGTCAAGACGCTTCTCGGCATGGGCCTTGGCCAGCATCGCCACCAACGCTATCGCCGTCGCGAACTGCACCGTGTAGCCGGCCAGGATGGCCTCGCGACCGAGCGCGACGGCGAGATGCGTCTTGCCGACGCCCGGACTGGCCAGATCTCCGGCAAGGAGTATGTCGCCCTCTCGATCGCGGCCCCGGAACTCGGGACCAAGACGCTTTATGCCAATCTCGGCCGGGCCGCCGGCCAGACCGACCCTGACGTCTTTGCCCTGATCTGGAATCCGCAAGACTGACGTCAACAGCTCTCGCACCGCTTCGGTGGTGCGAGAGCATTTTGCAGCTTGCTGGTCCAATCCGCCGCCTCCGTCACCGCTACCACCGTCGCGCTGCCGGCGCAAAATCTGTTCATTTCACAGTGATCGCATGGCCCGATGATCACCTCCTATGCGGCGATGCATTTGGAGCACAGATGGCTGTTGCAAATCCGTCGGGCTCCATCTCTTGCTGATGCCTTCGAGAGCAACCAATTCGATACGTTCGCAGTTCCAACGCATATCACCGACGCCACTTTGACGACGCCATCCAACATTCACAACACCAAGCCTAAGCATCAATCTCGCAAGTCATTTCAACCTCATGATCAGCCAACAGACAAAGGCAATCCCGGGATGTTTCAAGGCAGTTTTTTGGACAACAGGATAAAGGAGCGACGTCATACTGACGTCGGAAGGCTGAACTAACCTGATATTCGTGACGTCATAAAAATTTTGATGACGCTACCCATATTATTTGCGCCCAGAGATCCGTCTTGATTCATGACGTCATTGGATTCCAGGCGTGTGATTTCTCTCGTCCGTTGCCCATCCGCTTCGCCTCTGTCGCCCGGCAGCGGCAGGAACTTTTGGAGCGGTCCGCAGCCCGAAGATGGCCGCGGCCGGGTGCTATCGCGCGGCCAAAAAGGGCCGCGCCACCGAGCCCCGCCGGATCGTATTTGTGGCTTATATTGCGGACGTTTCGGCGGGTCTCGGCCCATTCGGGTGACGCCCCCTCCGCCAAGAAAACGACGATGAGATCGGCAAGCCGACTTCGACGGCAACGATGCCGAAGACCGGGCTCACCACAGGCAGGACCGTATCTGCCTTACGGAGCCGCCCCTTCGGGGTAAGGGCGGCTCCGTAAGGCAGATACTTCATCTTGTCTCGGACTGTCCACAGAGACTGTGCGGCCATCTCAATTGATACTATGCGATCCAAGGACGTCGAAGCGGCAACTCATTCTCCCGGATAATATATATCACTCGACCTATTTACAAGAATTGGTGCAGTTACATATCTTGGACAAGGCCGTTCTCGCCCATAGTTCAAGTGATCAAGCCATGTCGCGCTTACACACCGCATTTTTTGTTGCTGCCATCTTGTGTGGCCTGGGTCTGGGTTTCCTGTTAACCGCATCGACATCTCCGCCCGTTGAACAGATAGCCACCACCTTGGCGGCAGGCCTTGCAGATACCGTCATTGCCGTGTTCGCAATCGCGGTTTCAGCGATGACGGTGCTCGCTGGCGGTCTCGTTGTCGCCGACGTCCGGACTGAATTTGTAACCGCTCAGTCTTGGCAGACCCTGGACAGCCAAGCGGTCTTGGATGACAGCCCCTCGGACGTCGGCGCGACCGAAGTCGACTGGCCGTACACACTACGCCCTCATGACGAGCATGCCCGGCGCATTTTTCTGGCGCGCCGCCTCGCGATGCCGCAACGACATACTGGTGACAGACGCCAAGCCAGCAACGCAGCCGAAGACACCGCAGTAACGACAGCGACGGACGCCGCGTCGATCCCGGTGGCCGGCCAGCCGGATGCAGATGCGCCGCCGCGAGAGGCGAACACAGCTGGTCGGGCGCCCACACTCATTGCAGACAACCCAGGACTCCCAATTCGGACGAACGCCAACATCGGCCAAAGCCGACTAGCGTCGCGAGCCTCGCAAGATCGTCTCGTTGCCAATGCTGGCCGATGGCAGGACTGGCGCCGGCATGAGACGCGTTCGGCCACGACTGCTGGACATCCCGCTAGCGTCATCGTCCTTGCTGACGTAAGCCGTCGAGGCGACCAACCGCACGCATTGGACATCACCGCAGTCGCGAGTGCGCCGTCCGAAACAACGTGTCGAGGTCCGCCGTCCGCTGGCGGCCGGTCGGTTGGCACGGCTCGAAACCCACCCCGACCGCACCACGACATCGATGTTGTCGACGATCTCGGCCGCCCAGCACCCATTGGGGTTGCCGAGTTGAACGTGATCGAGACTTTTCTCGGAGACGTATTGGGCGATGTCGTGGCAGCCTCCGGCGCCGCAAAAGACCGTCAAACGGCCTGAGCACTGGCGCTGCCGCGCTACCGCGCACTTGCTCTGGCCACAGTGACTTCTAAGATGACGACAGGAGTGTTCGAAACCCGGATAGGAGTATCGCGACATGACCACCCTTGGCGCACGTCGCGGCACAACAGAACCTGGCAACACTGCGCCGCCCGCCTCGGCCCTTCGCGCCGCGATCTACTTGCGGGTCTCGACCGGCCGTCAGGCCGAGCACGACCTCTCGATTCCCGACCAGAAGGCGCAGACCGAAGCCTGGATCGCGCAGCGCGGCTGGAGTGTCGCGGCCGAATACGTCGAACCCGGTGCATCGGCCACCGACGACAAGCGCCCGCAGTTCCAGCGCATGATCGAGCGCGCCTGCGACGGCGAGAACGCGTTCGACATTGTCGTCGTGCACTCGTTCTCGCGCTTTTTCCGCGACGCCTTCGGGCTTGAATTTTATCTGCGCAAGCTCGCCAAGCACGGCGTTCGGCTGATCTCGATCACGCAGGAACTCGGCGACGATCCGGCGCAAGTCATGATGCGACAGGTCATCGCGCTGTTTGACGAATATCAGTCCAAGGAAAACGCCAAGCACGTGTTGCGCGCTATGAAGGAGAATGCCCGTCAAGGTTTCTGGAATGGAGCGCGGCCGCCTTACGGATATGCCGCCATCGAGGTCGAGAAACGCGGCGCCCGGATCAAGAAGCGACTCCAGATTGATCCTGTCGAGGCCAAAATCGTCCGGCAAATGTTCCAGCTGTTCCTGGAAGGCGATCGCAGCTCCGGCCCGATGGGCGTCAAGCGCATTGCCGTCTGGCTCAACGAGCGCCGATACCGCACGCGCGCCGGCGCGAATTGGGGCATCGGTCCGATCCATGCCTTGCTATCCCACCCCGTCTACGGCGGTCGCATGCGGTTCAACAGGTCGGAGGCGCGGACGGGGCGCCGCAAGTCCGAGGCCGAGCAGGTGTTCGCCGCCGTGCCGGCGATCATCGATCCGGCGGTGTTCGCCCAGGTCCAGAGCCTGCTCAAATCGCGCAACCCGCGTGTCACACCGCCCCGCACCGTATCCGGACCGATCCTGCTCACCGGCCTTGCCGTGTGCGCAACTTGCGATGGCGGCATGACGCTGCGCACCGGCACCTCGAAAACCGGCAAGGTGCACCGCTACTACACCTGCTCGGCTTGCTTCCGCTCCGGCAAGACCGCGTGCAAAGGCCGCTCGATTCGTATGGACAAGCTCGACAATCTCATCATAGAGCATCTGGTCAAACGGCTGCTCGATCCGGATCGCCTCGGCGTAATGCTGTCAACCCTGGCGAACCGCCGCGCAGCAAAGGCCGCCACGATCGACGAGCGCGCCACACTCCTGGCGAGCGAAGTCCACGACCGCGACGACCGGCTCCGCCGCCTCTACAAACTCATCGAGGACGGCGTCACCGAGCAGGACGACATTTTGAAGGATCGGCTGGTCGCCCTCAAGGCCGACCGCGACCGCGCGCATGCGGCGCTGGAGCGGGCAAAGTCAGGGTTGCGCCCAACCGTCAACATCACCCCAGCCGCGATTGCCCGCTTCGGCCAGACCATGCGCGAAAAGCTGACCTCCGGCGAGACGCCCTTCCGCAAAGCCTATATCGGTTCCATCGTCGACCGCATCGAGGTTGACGATCATCAGATCCGCATTCTCGGCCGGAAGGACGTTTTGGAGCAAGCGGTGCTCGCGAACGGCGGCCCGATACCCGGGGTTCGCAGTTTTGTTGGCAATTGGCGCACCCGGCAGGAGTCGGAAGATCCGGGGGATCCAAATGCTTAGCCATCCCAAACTTTCAGAGGAATCTCGTTGAGTTTCATGGGGCCACGGGAGGAAATCCCTAACCTAGCGGACTGCCGGTTGGCATGCCAGGCAACGGTCCTTGCCGTTCGCTGCGGCGGTTCCGGCATCCGTGGCCCCGCGTGCCGGTCGATGCGATGTGGCCCTCGTCCAACAAATAGCTGGATACCGCCGGAGAAGGCATCAGCAACGCACGGCCCAGGCGGGCGCGGGCAACGCGGTCTTGTCTTCCGACTCGAACGGGCTGAACTGGATCGAGCCGAACAACCGGGGTGGCACGGCTGATGAGCGAAAACTGCATGATCGCAAGGCAAAATGTCGGGCCCGCCAACGGCCACGCAGCCCCCATGTCGGCGCGCCTGAAGCCGAATGCGACTGCGCTGACGTACCGGCGTATTTGGCGACATTGCTGAGATTCCAACCCGTCGCAACCGGCGCAATCGCGGGCCTTGAACGGCTTTCGCTAAGGTACC
>JAYUAJ010000137.1:0-2174 GCA_043741375.1 Hyphomicrobiaceae bacterium
ATGCCGGAGACGTTGCCAGACGAGAAAATGCTCGCCGCGCAATTGCCGCCGCCGCAGCGCCGGTACATCGATCTAACCTGGCCGATCGAGATGCGGCCAGTCGACATCGGACGCTACCTCCATCCCGAGCGGCCGGCGCCAAGCCATCGCATCTGGTGCCGCGCGCGCCACCCCCTGCCGGCCGATCTCCCATCGCCCATGCACCAATGCGTATTGGCCTTCGCGTCGGACTATTCGCTGCTGGAATCCGGCCTGATCGGCCACGGCATGCTGATCAACGACAAGCGCCTGCAAGCCGCCAGCCTGGATCACGCCTTGTGGTTTCACCGCCCATTCCGCGCCGATGAGTGGCTGCTGTTCGTGCAGGACTCTCCCAGCGCCCAAGGCGGCCGTGCGCTCTGCCGGGGCAGTTTTTTCACGCGTGACGGCGTATTGGTGGCCTCTGTTGCTCAAGAGGGACTGTTGCGGGAACGGACGAGTCCAACGTAGTCGCGACGGTTTCCTCCTCTCCCCCTTCTTCAGGGGGAGAGGAGACCGCGTCTCGCAGGCGACCTTTGGGAGCAAAGAGCCACGCGGTCGGTGAGGGGCAGCCGGGTGCTCCGGCCTTAGCGCCGCACAGACGGAGCCCGCCGGTACGGCCTGTACGAAGCTTGCGGCTGCCCCTCACCTGTCGCTGAGTCCTCGCGCTTCGCGCTCGGGCGACATCCTCTCCCCCTAAGAAGGGGGAGAGGAGAAGTAAGTGCCGCATTCAGGGGTTTTTTCTATGGGACAAGACATTCTCGCAGCCGCGATCCATTCGCCCTTCGCGCGACTGCGCACGCTTCTTGATCCGCACCCTCCGGGCGCGCCCGTCATTGACCTTTCCATCGGCGAGCCGAAACATCC
This sequence comes from Hyphomicrobiaceae bacterium, assembly GCA_043741375.1. GTDB lineage: Bacteria > Pseudomonadota > Alphaproteobacteria > Rhizobiales > Hyphomicrobiaceae > JANYHF01. The sequence continues at coordinate 886 of JAYUAJ010000137.1, forward strand.
GTTCCCGCCTTTCATGATGGAGGAGCTGGCCAAGGCTGGCGCTGGCTTTGGCAAGTATCCGCCCATCAACGGCACGCCTGAATTGCGCGGCGCCATCGCCGATTGGATTGAGCGGCGATATGATGTGCCCGGAAAAATCGATCCGGATCAGCACGTGCTGCCTCTGAACGGCTCGCGCGAAGGGCTGGTGACCGCGATTTTCCCCGCTATCGACCGGCGCGAAAAGATCGACCGGCCTGCGGTGCTGATGCCGAACCCGTTTTATCAGGCCTATCTCGCGGCGGCCTTGGCTGCGGGCGCCGAAGCGGTGATGCTGGCTGCACACGAGCACTCCGGTTTCCTACCGGACCTCGACGCCCTGGAAGCGCGCGCCGACGTCTTGAACCGCACTGTCGCCTTCTATCTCTGCTCGCCGGCCAATCCGCAAGGCGCGGTTGCAGACGCAGCCTATCTGGCGCGGGCACTCGCTTTGGCGCGCAAGTACAACTTCATGATGCTGGCGGATGAGTGTTACTCGGAGATCTACTCCGACCGTCCGCCGGTCGGCGCCATCGAAGCCGCGCTGGGCCACACGGGCAACCTCGATAACCTTCTGGTGCTGAACTCGCTCTCCAAGCGCTCCAGCGTTCCCGGCCTGCGCTCCGGCTTCTGCGCCGGCGATCCGGCGTTCCTGAAGCGCTTCAGCCAGTTCCGCAATGTCGCCGCGCCGCAAGTGCCGTTGCCGGTCCAGGCGGCCAGCACGGCGCTCTGGCGCGAGGAAACCCACGTTGAGGCCAGCCGGGCGCTTTACAAAGCCAAGTTCGACGCCGCCGCCACTATTCTCGGCAACCGCTTTGGCAATATCCGGCCTGCGGGCGGCTTCTTCCTTTGGCTCAAAATGACCCAATTTGGGGGCGGAGAGGCCGCTGCGGTAACACTCTGGCAACGCGCGGGTGTCAAAGTCGTCCCTGGAGCTTACCTGACGGCTAAGGTGGGCGAGAGCGTGGATCCGGGCTCGGCCTATATCCGCATCGCACTCGTCCAGGACCTTGCGGCGACCAGGGAGGCGCTTGAACGTGTGGTCCGTTGCTTCGAGTAGTGTTCCGTGTCCGCGAGTGTGTTGCACAGCGCCAAGAGTCACAGGGAGTTCCTGCCGGAAGAGCTCGGCAGCGGACTGCGTGGCTGGCTGCGCCGCTTCTCTGGCGCAACGCTCCTTGGACTGATGGGACTGGGCTGGCTCGGACTTTTGTCCTGGGAGCTACCGAGTTCGGATCTGGCCGCAACGGGCGGTGGTATACTCACCAGTCTCA
>JAYUAJ010000138.1:0-5248 GCA_043741375.1 Hyphomicrobiaceae bacterium
GAGGCGAAGGCCTGATAGTGCACGGTGAACAGCGGGCGGCGGATCAGGTCGCTCTGGCTCGGCTCGCGGAACCAGATGGCGACGTCGGCCTGGCGCATCGGCAGGTCCAGCTCCAGGTCGGTGAGCAAGAATTGCAGGCGGATCTCGGGGTAGAGATCGATGAATTCGCTGAGGCGCGGGGTCAGCCAGGCCGAGCCGAGGCCGACCGCAGTGGTGACGCGCAGGTCGCCCGAGGGCTTGGCGTTGGCGTCCGACAGCAGGCTCGCGGCCTTCTGCAATTTGGCGAACACGTCGTGCGCGGTGCGGAACAGGAGTTCGCCCTGCTCGGTGAGGACGAGGCCGCGGGCATGGCGGTGGAACAGCGAGACCTTCAGGTCACGCTCGAGCGCACTCACCTGGCGGCTGACGGCCGACTGGCTCATCTCAAGGCTGTCGCCGGCGTGGGTGAAGCTGCCAGCCTCGGCGGCGGCGTGGAAAATCCGCAGCTTGTCCCAGTCGAGGGCAAAACGGGTGCTTGAGGTGTCACGCATGGGGGGAACGCAACTCGTGGAGGTTAACAGCGGGACGACGACGACGATAACAAGGTCATGCACGACACATTGCGACGATAACAGGGTTACTCGGCGGCCATGGCGATGTGTGAATGGGCGAGGTAGCGTTCGGCATCGAGCGCAGCCATGCATCCCATGCCTGCCGCCGTGACGGCCTGACGGTAAATGTCGTCCGCCACGTCGCCGGCCGCGAATACGCCGGGGATGTTGGTTTCGACGCTCCCGGGCTTGACCTGGATGTAGCCGTTGGGCTTCAACGCGAGCTTGCCCTGAAACAGTTCCGTAGCCGGAGCATGTCCGATGGCGACGAAGATGCCGTCGGCCGGGAGCGTGACTAATTTGCCGGTCTTGACGTTCTTCAGGCGCGCTCCGGTGACGGCAACGGGGTCGGATGATCCGACCACTTCATCGAGAACGCTGTCCCAGATCACTTGGATCTTGGGGTGCTTGAACAAGCGGTCCTGCAGGATCCTTTCGGCCTTGAAGCTGTCGCGGCGGTGTACCACCGTGACCTTGCTGGCGAACTTGGTGAGGAACAGCGCCTCCTCCACCGCAGTATTGCCGCCGCCCATCACGACGACCTGCTTGTTGCGGAAGAAAAAGCCGTCGCAGGTGGCGCAAGCCGAGACGCCGTGGCCTTTGAAGGTGTCCTCCGAGCTGAGCCCAAGCCAGCGCGCTTGGGCTCCGGTGGCGATGATCAGGGCGTCGGCCGAGTAGGTATCGCCCGAGTCACCGGTCATCCTGAAGGGCCGGCGATCGAGCGTGACGTCGAGGATGGTATCGGTGATGATCCGTGTGCCGACATGCTCGGCCTGGGCCTGCATTTGCTCCATCAGCCAGGGGCCTTGAATGGTCTCGGCATAGCCCGGATAGTTCTCGACATCGGTGGTGATGGTAAGCTGCCCGCCGGGCTGGATGCCCTGGATCAGGATCGGCTGCAGCATGGCGCGCGCGGCATAGATGGCGGCGGTGTAGCCGGCCGGTCCCGAGCCGATGATGGCCAGTTTGGAATGCACGTGCAGGCCCATGAGGCGCTCCGTCCGATAGCAGTTTTCAAGGTGAACGTAGTGTGCTCAAGCTATGCAGTCAACGCATGGGTGGTCAAGCGCGTGGAAAAAACCGATAGCTACGTGGAAACCACAGAACGTAACAGCAACTCAAGCTTTTCCGGTGCCGAGGCCTCGAAGGAATACAACTTGAAGCTGTTGATCGGCACGCCAATCAATTCAAGTTTGGTGGGCGACGGCATCCGTTCAACGTGGTCGCTCGGCCCCAGGTCGACAACCGCCCAGATGCGCGCGGAGGTTAGGTGAGCGACGGTCACAATCCCGATACCGCGCACTTCAAGCAGCCCGGCAAGCTGCCTGGGCGCGGTACCGTGAACGCTGTCGCCGCAGCGGGACAGCAGCACCTGATCGTCGGACACCAACTGCCAACCGCGGCCCAAGAGGCGCAGCGCAAGGTCGGATTTTCCAGCTCCCGATGGGCCACGCAGCAACACTCCTTGGGCGCTCTTGGCCACCAGGGTGCCATGCACGCGGTCAGCGACGGGCGGCAACGGACTTGGCCGGCGTGCGGCGGTGCTGCGGTTGTGTGCGCAACGCCGGTAGCTGGATGACGAAGCGGGCCCCGGCGATATGCGTCTCGACCACGCCAAGATCGGACGGCCCGGGGCGCTGCACGGTATTTTCGATTCGGTTTTCGGCGCGGATCAAGCCACGATGCGCCTTCACAATTTCCTGACAAATGCTGAGGCCCAGGCCGGAATTATTGCCAAACGATCCGACCGGCCGATCGGTGTAGAAGCGGTCGAAAATCTTCTCGAATTTGCCTGCCGGAATGCCCGGTCCCTGATCCTCCACGGCAATGGTAATGGCGTGCTCGTCGCGGCTCATGCGCAGCCATACGGTGCCGGGCGAGGGCGAGAAGGACAGCGCGTTGTCGATCAGGTTCTTGAACACCTGCCCCAGGCGGCTGTCGTGACCCTCGATGGCATAGGCATCGCCGGCGGCAAGCGGGCTTTCGGCAAATTCCAGCACGATCTTCCGTCCATCGGTAACGTGAACCGCGTTGAACATTTCGGCCAACGTGCCTAACAGGTGGGCCAGATCGACCGGCGCGGCGTCGTTCAGCGCCATCTCGGCGTCGGCGCGCGTTGCCTTGGAGATATCGTCGATCAGCCGGGTCAGCCGCTTCACGTCGTTCTGGATCGTGTCTGTCAGGATCTTGCGGTCACTGTCGTTCTTCACGCGTGCCAGCGTTTCGGCAGCTGAACGCACTGATGTCAAAGGGTTTTTCAGTTCATGAGCGACGTCGGCTGCGAAACGTTCGCTGGCTTCCACGCGCCTATAGAGGGCTTCCGTCATCGCCCTCAGTGTCGAGGCGAGATGTCCGATCTCATCGCGCCGGTAGGAAAAGTCTGGCAGTTCCTGCCGTCGCTTCAGGTTGCCCTGAACATGGTCGGCTGCCAAGGCCAAGCGGTGCAGCGGCTGCGCGATGGTGCCCGCCAGTAACAGCGAGGTGAGAGCCATGGCGAGCAGTCCGAGACCACCCAACCACAACACCGTTCGCCGCTCGCTCCAGACCAATTTATCGATCTCGCCGTCACGGGTCGAAAGGATCAACCCGCCCAGGACGGCGCGACGCTTCACCGGCGTAATGATGGTTACGGTGCGCTTGCCCTGGTCGTTCATCAGCAGCATAGCCTTGGGCTCGCCGCTCGTCAGCACTTCGGCAAATTCGGGGTAGAAACTGAAATTGGCGCGGCCGATATCGCGATAAACCGGCAAGTCGGTGCCATCCAGCCAATCGCTGAGGCGGGTCCAGAAACTGGTGATGAAGCTGGTTTCTTGCTGCCCGGCGCTGGAGATGTCCTCGGGCGACTCGCGGCTATCGTACATGAATGTTCCGTCGGTGCGGAACAGGCGGACGCGCATTGCCGACGGGCCGATCAGCTGCCGCGTCAGCGCGCCGACCCGCTCTGGCCGGATGGGGAATTGGATCGCCCGCTCGGGAAGCGCCTGCCTCAATTCGGCATTGCGTGAGGGTTCCAGCAACTCGGGAGCGATTGCGAGGCGGTCGGATTCGCGCGTCGCCGAGGCCGCTATGGCGCCTGCCAAAGTGTCCGCTTCGGCCTTCATGCTTTCGAGTTTTGCCTGCACCAGCGAGGCCTGCACCGGGCTGAAGAACAGGATCGCAAGTGTCAGGAGTAGAAAACCAAGCAGGTTCAAGGCCAGGATCTTGCCGACCACCGATGGAATGTTGGCGCCCAGCCAACGCTGGCGGGCCAGCCAGTTCAGGACCGGCTCGATGGCGCTGCCGAGCTGACGGACAAACCCGCTGAGGGAACGGAAAAAGGGCTGCGTCTTGGCTCGAGCAGTTTGCCAACGTTCGACGGCGGCACCTGACATCCGGTCAGCTCCCAAAACACTCAGCGGCCTCAATAGGGTCTGGCGATCGAACATTCTGGTCCCCCCGGACTGAACTTGTCTTAGGCCTCCTTGAACCGGTATCCCACGCCGTACAAGGTTTCGATGACATCGAAGTTATCGTCGACTTCCTTGAATTTCTTGCGCAGCCGCTTGATGTGGCTGTCGATGGTGCGGTCGTCCACATAGACCTGATCGTCATAAGCCGCATCCATCAACGCGTCGCGACTTTTCACGACGCCAGGACGCAGTGCGAGGGCCTGCAAGATCAGAAATTCGGTGACAGTGAGGGTGACGGGCTTGCTGTCCCAATGGCAGGTGTGCCGCTCGGGATCCATTTTGAGCTGGCCACGCTCCAGTATGGCGGCCTGCTGGGCGGGCGTCACGGCGGTGTCTTTCACGCCCGAACGACGCAAGATGGCTTTCACGCGCTCGACCAGAAGCCGCTGTGAAAATGGCTTGGCGATATAGTCGTCGGCGCCCATTTTCAGGCCGAACAGCTCGTCGATCTCCTCGTCCTTCGAGGTCAGAAAAATTACTGGCATGTCGCTGATCTGGCGCAGGCGGCGCAGTAACTCCATGCCGTCCATCTTGGGCATTTTGATATCGAAGATGCCAAGGTCGGCGGCGGCTTCGGTCAAGGCCTCAAGTGCGGCGGCGCCATCGTTATAGGTGCGGATCTTATATCCTTCGGCTTCAAGCGCCATGCGCAGAGAATTGAGGATATTTCGATCGTCATCGACCAAGGCGATGGTGCTGTTTGCGCGCATGATGGCCGTGTGACCTCCCTGAAAGTGTCCCCTTGTGGCCAATACGGCTGCAAGTGGGATGAATTGAGGCATCGCGGCGTGGATACCGGCCGGCCCGAATCGTGCGGATGATACTCAATTGTGGCGCATAGGCAACTTCGATAAAAAATAGCACCGGCGTGGCAGTTTGGCACCTGTCGGGCACGGTCCCTCAGTTGCGGGCGGAAGTTCGGGAGGTGCAGTCTATCCGGCCGCTGCAAAGTTACACCCTTTGCCGACGAGAACTTGTGCTAGGCTTTTTGACCTGAGTCCTTTGAGTCTCTGGCTTGCTTCGGAGGCCGAACACGATGATGACTCTTCTCGATTCCGCGCGATTGCTGCGAAACCTTGGTCCGGCGACTCTGTACGAGCAGGTCTTGAGGCGGGGTGGTGGGAAACTTACCGCAGGGGGCGCGCTGGCGGTTGAGACCGGGCACCATACCGGCCGTTCGGCAGCCGACAAATTCGTGGTTCGAGATAA
>JAYUAJ010000139.1:0-12121 GCA_043741375.1 Hyphomicrobiaceae bacterium
GCGAAGCCCACCGTCTGCCGCCGTAACGGTGGGCTTCGCGAAGGCTCAGCCCACCCTACCGATTCCTCGTTACGTCACGACCGTCGGTGCAGCCCGTCCTGTGCGCTTCTCGATCTCGGCCAGCCAACCAGCAACACCAATCAGATCGGCGAGGGCGCTCTGGGTCTCGAGGTCCTGCTTTTCCGGATCGGCCTCGTAGCGCTCGATGTAGACGCGCAACGTCGCGCCGGCCGTGCCGGTGCCTGAGAGGCGGTAGACCACGCGCGCGCCATCGTCGAACAGGATGCGGATGCCCTGTCCGGTCGAGGTCGAGCCGTCGACCGGATCGTGGTAGGAGAAATCATCCGCGGCCGAAATGGTCCGTCTGCCAGCCGATGATCCAGCCAGCTTGGGGAATTTCGCCTTCAGATCCGCCATCAGTTTTCCAGCGGCTTCGGCATCCACCTCTTCGTAGTCGTGACGGGTGTAGTAGTTGCGCCCATACGTGCGCCAATGCTCCGTAACGATCGCATCCACGCTCTGGCGGCGCTTGGCGAGAATGTTCAGCCACAGCAGGACCGCCCAGACGCCATCCTTCTCGCGCACGTGATTGGAGCCGGTGCCGGCACTCTCTTCGCCGCACAACGTGGCCAGCCCCGCGTCAAGCAGATTGCCGAAATACTTCCAGCCCGTGGGCGTTTCGTAGCACTTGATGCCGAGCTTCTCGGCGACCCTATCGGCCGCCGCGCTGGTCGGCATGGAGCGCGCGATGCCTGCGAGGCCCTTGGCGTAGGCCGGCGCCAGATGGGCGTTGGCCGCGAGGATCGCAAGGGAATCAGAGGGCGTGACGAAGCGGTTGCGTCCGATGATGAGATTGCGGTCGCCATCGCCATCCGAGGCCGCGCCGAAGTTTGGCGCGCCCGGTGACATCATGAGATCGTAGAGTTCGCGCGCGTGGACGAGGTTGGGATCAGGATGGTGGCCGCCGAAATCAGGGAGCGGGGTGGCGTTGACAACCGTGCCGGGCGCCGCGCCCAGCATGCCCTCGATGATCGCCTTGGCGTAGGGACCGGTGATCGCGCTCATGGCGTCGAACCGCATCGTGAAGCCGGACTTGAACAGCGCGCGGATGGCGTCGAAATCGAACAGGGTCTGCATCAGCGCGGCGTAATCCGTGACCGGATCGATGACTTCGACCGTCATGGCGCCGAGCTTTAACGTTCCGATCGTATCGAGATCGACTTTTCCGTCCGCGTAGAACTTGTAGCTGGCGATGGTCTTGGTGCGCTCGAAGATCGCATCGGTGATGCGTTCGGGCGCCGGGCCGCCATTGCCGCCGTTGTACTTGATGCCAAAGTCGCCGTCCGGCCCGCCAGGATTGTGGCTGGCCGACAGCACGATGCCGCCGAGCGCGCCGTGTTTGCGGATGAGGTGGGAGGCGGCCGGCGTCGAGAGCAGCGCGCCCTTGCCGATCAGCACGCGCCCAAACCCGTTGGCGGCGGCCATGCGGATGACCTTTTCGGCCACCTCGCGGTTGAGATAGCGCCCGTCGCCGCCCACCACCAGCGTCTTGCCAGCGATCCCGTCCAGCACATCGAACGTGGACTGGATGAAGTTCTCGGCGTAGTGCGGCGCCTGGAATACGGGCACCTTTTTGCGTAGGCCCGAGGTGCCCGGCTTCTGGCCGGAAAACGGCGTGGTCGGAACAGTGGTCATGCTGGAAACGCTCACAGCTGGGGTTGTCTTTAGGCCGGTGATGCGGCGGTAGATGGCGGCATAGTCGGCGGCGCTGCGTTGCCAGGAGACATCCGTCCGCATGCCGCTCAATTGGAGCGCGCTCCAGGCTGCTGGGTCGCGGTAGAGCGCCTGCGCCCGCTCATGGACGGCGACGAGGCCTGGCACATCGACGGCGCTGAGGAAGAAGCCGGTGGCGACCCCGGCCTTGCGCGCCGCGTCGTTGGCGTCGATCACGGTATCGGCGAGGCCGCCGACGCGCGACACCACGGGAACGCAGCCGTAGCGCAGGCCGTATAGCTGCGTCAGGCCGCAAGGCTCGAAGCGGGAGGGCACAAGGATGGCGTCGGCGCCGCCCTGCAAGAGATGCGAGAGCGACTCTTCATAGCCGAGGACGACCTCGACGCGGCCCTTGTGGCGGCTGGCGGCGGCGCGGAAATTATCTTCCAGCGCCGCATCGCCCGACCCCAGCAGCGCCAGTCGCGCGCCGCTTGCCACTATCGCAGGCAGCGCGGCGAGCAGCACGTCCATGCCCTTCTGTTCGGTCAGGCGGCTGACCACCGTGTACAGAAGACCGTCGTCGATATCGAGACCGAAGCGCTTTTCGATGGCGCGCTTGTTGCCGGCGCGCTTCGCCATCGACTTGGCATCGTAGTGCTCGGTCAGCGCTGCGTCCGTCGCCGGATTCCAAACATCTGTATCGATCCCATTGACGATGCCGGTAAGCGCGTCGCGGCGGTGCCGGAGCAGCCCGTCCAACCCCATGCCGCCGGCCGCCGACGTGATTTCCTCGGCATAGGTGGGGCTGACGGTTGTGATGGCGTCGGCGCATTGCAGGCCGGCCTTCAGGAAGCCGACGCCGCCGAAATATTCGACGCCATCATAAAGGAACGCCCGCTGCGGCATGCCGAGCGTGGCGAACAGCTCGTAGGGAAACCAACCCTGGAAGGCGAGATTGTGCACCGTGATGACGGATCTTGCGCCCGATCCGTCGCCGAACTTCAGATAGGCCGGGGCAAGGCCCGCCTGCCAATCATGCGCATGCACCACATCCGGCAGCAGGCCCGGCAGCAGCCCGCGGCCGATCTCGCCGGCGACTTTACTGAGCGCGGCAAAGCGCGCGCCGTTGTCGGGCCAGTCCTTGCCGTCCGGCCCCGTATAGGGCTTTCCGGGACGGTTGTAGAGATGCGGGGCGTCGAGAATAAGAAGATCGAGACCGTTGCTCTTGGCAAAGAATAATTGGGTAGGGCCGCCGAACAGGTCGGGAAACGCCGCCACCGATTGCGTTTGCCCCAGCGCGGCCATCACGGCCGGAAAGCCCGGCAGCAGCGTCGTCATTGCCACGCCCTCGGGCGCCAGCGCTGCGGGCAGCGCTCCCGCGACGTCGGCAAGACCGCCAGTTTTGATGAGCGGATAAACTTCCGAGGCGACCGAGAGAACCGTCAGCTTACCACTCATGACGCCTCGCTCACGCTGCCTCAGAGGATGACGACGAGGCGGGTGGGGTGTCCAGCCCCTTGGATGCGCGCACGACGGACAAGAATGCCGCGAGCGAGCGGGCGAAGTCCGCAGTCATGGTCACGTCGTCATTGGCTGACTGTGCGACCGGACTGGGAACCGGCGATGGGGCCGGAACGGGTACAATAACCGACGGGTCATCCGTGCAAGCTGCAATCGGCGGCAGGTTCCAATCGTGCTCCTCGGTGTCGTAAATCCGTGCGCTTGGCCCACCCTCGGGCGAAACCCTGTTCTTCAGCGGCAGCGTCGGAGGCGGCGCGTCCGGCATTGGCGGCACGGTGTGCTGCTTGGGCGCATCCGGCATGTTGTTGATCATTTCCTGCGTAATCAGGCAGACGCCGCTCTCGGTGCGCCGGAAACGCTTGGCGTCAAGCACGGGGTCCTCACCCACCACCAACCCGTCAGGGATGACGACGCCGCGATCCACCACGACTTTCTTCAGGATGCTGTTGCGGCCGACATCGGCATAGGGAAGAACGACCGCCTCCTCCATGTGCGCAAAGGAATTCACGCGCACGCCGGTGAACAGCAAGGACCGCCGCACCGACGCGCCCGATATGACGCACCCGCCCGAAACCAGCGAGGACACTGCCATGCCGCGCCGTCCGTCTTCGTCGTGCACGAATTTGGCGGGCGGCGTGATCTCGGCATAAGTCCAGATCGGCCAGTTGCGGTCGTAGAGATCGAGTTGCGGAACGGTGGCGCACAGATCGAGATTGCCGGCCCAATAGGAGTCCACCGTTCCCACGTCGCGCCAATAAGCCTCGACCTCGGAGGGCGAGCGCACGCAGGACGTGCTGAACCGATGCGCACACGCCTTACCGCCGGCGACGATGACCGGGATCATGTCCTTGCCGAAATCATGGCTGGAGGCGTTGTCCGCCGCGTCGCGTTTCAGTTGGTCGAGCAAGAATTTCGTTTCGAACACATAGATGCCCATCGAGGCCAGCGCCAGATGCTCCTGGCCCGGAATGCCCGGCGGGTCCTTGGGCTTTTCCAGGAAGTGGACGATCTTGTCCTTCCCATCCACATGCATGACGCCGAAACCGGTCGCCTCCATGCGCGGAACTTCCAGGCAGCCGATGGTGATATCGGCGCCGCTGTCCACATGCTGCTGCAGCATGGGCTCGTAGTCCATCTTGTAGACGTGGTCGCCGGCCAGGATCACGATGTGTTTAGGCGCATACGCCTCAATGATGTCGATGTTCTGGAACACCGCGTCCGCCGTGCCGGAGTACCAGCCGGACTCCGACACCCGCTGGCTGGCGGGAAGAATGTCAAAGCCTTCGTTGCGTTCCGGCCTTAGGAAGTTCCAGCCCTGATTGAGGTGGCGGATCAGGCTGTGGGCCTTGTATTGCGTCGCGACGCCAATGCGCCTGATGCCTGAGTTCAGGGCGTTCGACAGCGCGAAATCGATGATGCGCGACTTGCCGCCGAAGAACACGGCAGGTTTTGCGCGCTTGTCGGTGAGTTCCATCAGGCGGCTGCCCCGGCCGCCGGCGAGCACATAAGCCATGGCATCGCGGGCGAGCGGCCCGGCTGTGCGAAGTGAATCCGTCATCGGCGTTCCTCTCCTATCCCGTGGGGGGCGGGCGTTACACGTGACGCAACAGGTCAGGTACCGAGATACTCTAAGAACAACGTGGCCATCGGTGGCAACGAAATTTCAGCGCTGGCGGGCTTGCCATGCGAAGAAACTTGAGTTGCATGCACCTCGCCAAGATTGCCGCGGCCTGAGCCGCCGTAGTGACCAGCGTCCGAGTTGAGCCTTTCTCGCCAGCGGCCGGCCATCGGCAAAGGCACGCGGTAGCGATCGCGCGGCACGGGAGTGAAGTTGCAGACGACCGCGACGGGCGGGCCGCCCGTGCCATCCTTGCGCAACCAGGCGAAGACGGAGTTGGCCGCATCGTCGGCGATCAACCACTCGAACCCCTCGGGCTCGCAGTCGCGCGCGTGCAGCGCTGGAAGATCACGGTACAGACGATTTAGATCGCCGATCAGATTGTGCACGCCGGCATGGGCGGGAGCGTCGAGCAGGCTCCAGTCGAGACCGGAGTCGGCCTTCCATTCGTCGCGCTGCGCGAACTCCTGTCCCATGAACAAGAGCTTCTTGCCCGGATAGCCCCACATGAAGGCGTAGTAAGCGCGGAGCCCCGCAAACTTCTGCCAGTCGTCGCCAGCCATCTTCGACAGCAGCGAGCCTTTGCCGTGCACCACTTCGTCGTGGCTGAGCGGCAGCACGAAATTTTCCGAGAAGGCATAGAGCAGCCCGAACGTCAGCTCATGGTGGTGGTGCCGGCGATGCACGGGATCGCGCGCAAAATATTGCAGCGTGTCGTGCATGAACCCCATGTTCCACTTGAAGCCGAAGCCTAGCCCGCCCGTATAGGACGGCTGGGAAACGCCTGGAAATGCAGTGGATTCTTCGGCGATGGTGACGATGCCGGGATGTTCGCCGTAGGTGACTTCGTTCATGCGCCGCAGGAAGGCGATGGCTTCGAGGTTCTCGTTGCCGCCCTTCTCGTTCGGCAGCCATTCGCCGGCCTTGCGCGAATAGTCGAGGTAGAGCATTGAAGCGACCGCATCCACGCGTAAACCGTCGAGATGGTAGCGCTCCAGCCAGAACAGGGCGTTGTTGACCAGGTAGGCGGCCACTTCCTTGCGGCCGAAGTTGTAGATCGCGGTGTTCCAGTCGGGATGGAAGCCTTTTCGCGGATCGGCGTGCTCGTAGAGTGCGGTGCCATCGAAATGATCGAGGCCGTGGGCGTCGGTCGGGAAATGCGCGGGCACCCAGTCGAGAATGACGCCAAGGCCGGCGGCATGCGCCTTATCGACAAAACGCGCGAAACCATCCGCGTCGCCAAAGCGTGAGGTGGGCGCATAGAGGCCGGTCGGCTGATAGCCCCAGGAGGGGTCGTACGGGTGCTCAGTGACGGGCAGCAGTTCGATATGGGTAAAGCCCATTTCAGTCGCGTACGGAATGAGCTGATTGGCCAATTCGTCGTAGGTGAGGAACCCGCCATCGGCGCGGCGGCGCCAGGAGCCGAGATGCACTTCCAGCGTCGTCATCGGCGCGCGGCGCGGATCGCGTTTTGCGCGCGCATCAATGTACGCGGCGTCGTTCCAGGTAAAGTCATCCGTGCGCGTCACGACGGACGCCGTCTTGGGGCGGACTTCGGCGCCGAAGCTGAATGGGTCGGCCTTCTGCGGCAGCAGTTTGCCATCGGCGCCGATGATTTCGAATTTGTACGTCGTCCCCGTCCCGAGCTCCGGCACGAAAATTTCCCACAGTCCCGAGCCCAGCCGCTTGCGCATGACGTGGCGCCGGCCGTCCCACATGTTGAAATCGCCCACCACCGACACGCGCTGCGCATTGGGCGCCCAGACGGCGAAATGCGTTCCGGTGACACCCTCGTGCTCAATGACATGCGCGCCCAGCCGGTCGTAGAGGCGCAGGTGCGTGCCCTCGGCGCCGTAATAATCGTCAAGCGGACCAAGCACGGGGCCAAACGCGTATGGGTCGATCAAGGTCCAGGAACCGCCGCCGTTGCTGGCATGCAGCCGCAGCGGCTGCCGCGCCGTGACCGCGACCGGCGCTTCGAAGAACCCCACATCGCTGCGTCGCGCGATCTGTCCCAAGTCCACCCCAGCCAGCGTTTCGGCGCGCAAAGCCGTAGCGCCTGGGACGAACGCGCGCAACACGAATATTCCGTTCACGTCATGAACACCCAGCGCGCCGAACGGATCGCCATGGGTTCCCGCAGCGATCGCCGCTACGTCCGCGTCGCTGAGTGTCTTGCTGGCCGTTGTCATTTACGTGATTCCGTCAAGTCACTGAATAAAAATGCAGGACGCCCATGTCCACGAAGCGGTCTTCTCCTCTCCCCCTATTTGGGGGGAGAGGATGTCGCCCGAGCGCAAAGCGCGAGGAACCAGCGACAGGTGAGGGGCAGCCACTTGCTCCGTGCCGGTCGTACTGGCGGGATCGGTCGCGGCGGCGACAAGATCCGCGCACCCCGTTGCCCCTCACCGACCGCGTGGCTCTTGGCGCCGAAGGGGGCGCCAGCGAGACGCACTCTCCTCTCCCCCTAAGCAGGGGGAGAGGAGAGTGGACCTTCCGTGTTGCGATCAAATCGGTCATACTGGAACATTCCAAATGTCCCTGGCGTATTCACGAACGGCGCGGTCGGAGGAGAACCAGCCCATGCTAGCGGTGTTGCGCACCGCCATGGCGCCCCAGCGCGCAGGATCCGCCCAGATCGCATCGACGCGGCCTTGCGCTTTCTCGTAGGCGTCGAAATCGGCGGTGACCATGAACCAATCATGGGCATAGAGATTTTCGACGATCTCCCGGTAGCGGCCGTGATCGCCGCCCGAGAACACGCCGGACCCGATGGCGTCCAAGGCCCCCGTCAGCGAGGACGACGCCTCGATCTCAGCGCGCGGGTTGAGTCCGGCCTTGCGGCGCGCCTCCACTTCGGCCGCCGTCAGGCCGAAGATCACCATGTTGTCCGCGCCGATATGGTCGCGCATCTCGACGTTGGCGCCGTCCAGTGTGCCGATGGTGATGGCGCCGTTGAGCGCGAACTTCATGTTGCCGGTGCCGGACGCCTCCATGCCCGCCGTGGAAATCTGCTCGGACAGATCCGCCGCCGGAATGATCACTTCGGCCAGGCTGACATTGTAGTTGGGCAGGAACGCCACCTTCAGCCGGCCGCGCAGGCTGGCGTCTGCATTGATGGTCGCGGCCACATCGTTGATGAGGTGGATGATGCGCTTGGCCATGAAGTAGCTGGGCGCGGCCTTGCCGGCGAAAATTTTTACGCGCGGGGCCCAGTTCTTATCGGGCGCAGCCTTCATGGCATTGTAGAGCGCCACCGTCTGCACGATGTTCATCAGTTGGCGCTTGTATTCGTGAATGCGCTTGATCTGCACATCGAACAGCGCCGTGGGGTCAACTTGGATGTCCAGACGCTCGCGGATCAGATTGGCCAGCCGGACCTTGTCCGCGCGCTTCACCTCGGTGAACTTGGCCCGGAAACCGGCATCATCGGCAAACGGCTTCAGTTTGGCAATCTCGCCGAGATCATCCAGCACCTTCCCGCCGATGGTGTCGGTGATCAGCGCCGTCAGGTCCGGGTTGACGCCTTGCAGCCAGCGCCGCGGCGTGACGCCATTGGTCTTGTTGACGATGCGGCCGGGATAAAGCCTGTCCATGTCCTTGAACACGGAGACCTTCATAAGATCCGTGTGCAGCTGAGACACGCCGTTGACCTTGTGCGAGCCGGCGAACGCGAGGTTGCCCATGCGCACGCGCCAGTCCCCATGCCGGTCGACCAGCGCCACCGAGGCGGCCAGGGCGCCATTGTCGCCGGGCAGCGCCTTCACTTCGTTCGCGAGCAGCTCATCGAGCGCATAAATGATCTGCATATGCCGCGGCAGCAGCGTCTGCATGAGATGGACGGTCCAGCTCTCCAGCGCTTCGGGCAGCAGGGTGTGGTTGGTGTAGGAGATGGTCTTGCGCGTAATCGCCCAGGCTTCGGCTTGCGGCAGGTGGTGCTCGTCCATCAGCAGACGCATCAATTCCGCGACGGCGATCGCGGGATGGGTGTCATTCATCTGTATCGAGGCCTTCTCGGCCAGATTGCGCACATCCTTGTGGGTCGCAACATGGCGCGCGAGCAGATCCTGCACCGAGGCGGCGGTGAAGAAGTACTCTTGGCGCAGCCGCAGTTCCTGGCCGGCCGCCGTCGCGTCCGACGGATAGAGCACCTGGTTGATGCTCTCGGCGCGCGTCTTATTATAGAGCGCGCCGACGTGATCGCCGCCGTTGAATTGATCCAGCCGCAACGGCGATTTCGCCCGCGCGCTCCAGAGCCGCAGCGTGTTCACGCGCTTGCCGCGCCACCCCACGACGGGCATGTCAAAGGCCTGCGCATAGACGATTTCCGTCGGGCGCCAGACCGCCGCCGCATGGCTCGCTGGCCCGCCGGCTGCCTCTACCGATCCGCCAAAACCGATCCGGTAACTGACGCCGCGTCGCTCGATCTCCCAGGGACAACCGCCGGCCAGCCAGCGGTCCGGAATCTCGACCTGCGAGCCGTCGGTGATGCGTTGCTTGAACAGGCCGTTGTCGTAGCGGATACCGTAGCCATAGGCGGGGATGCCCAGGCTCGCCATGCTCTCCATGTAGCAGGCCGCGAGCCGCCCGAGGCCGCCATTGCCCAACGCGGGATCGGCCTCCAGTTCGGCCAATTCGGCTAGATCGCCGCCAGCGCCCAGCTTGGCGATCGCGGCTTCCACCGACTTTTCAAGCCCGAGGTTGCTGACCGCATCGCGCAGCAGCCGCCCAATGAGAAATTCGGCCGACAGATAGCAGACCTGCTTGCCGTTGGCGCGCTTGGCGGAACGCTCAGACTCCAGCCAGCGGTCGATCACCTGGTCGCGCACGGCGAGGCTCACGGCCGTCAGCCAATCGGCGCGCGTGGCCAACTGCGGCTCGACGCCCAGCGCATGCACCAGCTTGTCCAGAATAGTCTCGTCCATCCGCACCTCGGTCGCCCCTCCTGCGGTCTGCTCGCCCCGCGCAAATTTGCTCGAGGCATCAACGGCAGCGGCAAACTCCACCAGCCTGGTACGTATCCGGTCACTCAGCGGCATCGTCGGGCACGCCCCTCTCGATCTCAATTTCAGCACGATTGCATAGCGCGCGTGCGCTGCAATGCAACATGGGTTTTCCAGCCGCCTGATAAGCAACAGTGTTTTACGTTTATCGCCGCAAGCGATGCGTCCGGTACCAACGCACGATTCGCCGACCCACAATCTAGGATTGCAAGAACGACGCGTCTTATCTTCGGCACGTCCGGACGCCGGCAACGGTGTCAGGCACTTGGGGCCTGCGCCCGGTAAGACTGCTGGCATTCCCGAATGATGGTTTCTGAGAGGTTTTGTTGGTTTCTTGCACCGCGCATTTGACCACGTGGGTTGAGGAAGAATAATGTGCCGGAAATCATTGGGTGACAGTGCAACCGTCGCTGTTGACTGACGTCCGAACCGTTCGGCCAAAGAAGCCGAAGTTGTTAGGGAGGGTCTTAAAGTCTGTTTGCTGCGATGGCTTTTTTGCGCGCGCCGCGCCAAATTCGCCGCTTTGCGCGCGCAACGCTCGTTTCGGCCACATCCCACAAAACCAATTTCCCAAAAAACGGGAAACCGCTCTTGGGCGCAAGCTCAAGATGTCTCACCAAGGAGGACTCTATGAAGAAGCTCTTGCTCGCCGCCGCGTGCGTCATGGCGCTCGCTGCCCCCGCCAACGCCGCCAAGATCGGCGTCTCGATGGCCAAGTTTGACGACAACTTTTTGACCGTTCTGCGCAACGGCATGATTGCCCAGGCCAAGGGCATGGCGGGCGTGGAACTGCAAGTGGAAGACGCCAACAACGACGTCGCCAAGCAACTCGACCAGATCAAGAATTTCATCGCCTCGGGCGTTGACGCCATCATCGTCAACCCGGTCGACACCTCGGCCACCGAGGCCATGTCGGCCGCCGCGGCCGCCGGCAAGAAGCCGCTGGTGTATGTGAACCGTCAGCCGATCAACGTCGATACGATGCCCGAAGGCCAGGCTTTCGTCGCCTCGAACGAAGCCGACTCGGGCACTCTGGAAACCAAGCAGATCTGCAAACTGTTGGCTGCCAAGGGCCTCAAGGAGGCTTCGATCTATGTGATCGAGGGTGAACTGTCGAACCAGGCCGCCGTGCAGCGCACCAAGGACATTCACGAAGTGATCGGCGGTCCCGATTGCGGCGTGAAGATCAAGATCATCGACGAGCAGACCTCCAACTGGGCTCGCGACAAGGCTCAGGATCTGATGACGAATTGGCTGTCTTCGGGCGCCAAATTCGACGCCGTGATCGCCAACAATGACGAAAGCGCTATCGGCGCTATCCAAGCCCTGAAAGCCGCTGGCAAGAAACCCTCCGACACCCCTGTCGGCGGCGTTGACGCCACCCAGGACGCGCTTGCCGCCATGAAAGCTGGCGATCTGCTTGCGACCGTGTTCCAGGACGCCGCTGGCCAGGGCGCTGGCGCGCTCGATGCCGCCCTCAAGCTGTCCAAGGGCGAGAAGGTTGACCGCAAGGTTTACATCCCCTTCCAGCTGGTCACGCCCGAGAACATGGCCGGCTTCATGAAGAAGAACTAAGGTCGGGCAGAGTTCAGCCTGATTGGGGAGCGGCGCGACTTCGCCGCTCCTTTCGTGTTACGTTCAATCATGACATATTGAGTGAGCGATTGTTGAGTTTGTGCAGGGAGTTGAGGCGTTGGCGAGGTCGGTCGAGGGCGTTGGCGGCGTCAGCTATGACAAAAGCAAGCGGACTTGGCCCCCGGAACTCAACGTATTGGGGGCGCTCGTCTTTATCGTTCTGGCCTTCGAGCTGATCGGCCGTATTTTTCTGAACGATAGTTTCCTTTTCAACAACCGTCCCGACATTCACACGCTGTTCAATGAACAACGCCTGCAGATTATTATCCTGCAGGTGTCCATCACCGGCATCATCGCCATAGGCGTCACCCAGGTCATCATCGCGGGCGGCATCGACTTGTCGTCCGGGTCCATCGTCGGCGCAACCGCCATGATCGCAATGGCTTTCGCCCAAACGGGCACGGTTAACGGCAACGCCAATCCGACAGCCGCGCTTACTGCAGGTTGGCTGGACCTTCCCGTCATCGTGCCGATCCTGGTCGCCCTGGCTTGCGGCCTGATCGCCGGCCTGACGAACGGGGCGCTGATCGCCTACACGAAAATCCCGCCGTTCATCGCCACGTTGGGCATGATGGTCACGGCCCGCGGCGTGTCCAAATGGGTCACCAAGGGTAAGCCCATCTCGTTCCCG
>JAYUAJ010000140.1:0-5244 GCA_043741375.1 Hyphomicrobiaceae bacterium
GCGACGGTTGTAAACGAGGTGACCGTGGGCGACTACAACGTCATAGGCGCCGCCGCGCTGATCTCGAAGAACACGAAGTCGCACACCGTCCACCTGGCCCGCTCGGCCGAGCCCTTCCGTTATTCGTCGGATGACTATGTGAAGTTTTTTGGGATTTGATATGAACAAGCGTTTAGTAGCCATCCTTGCCGAGGTCTTCGACCTGCGGGAGTCGGACATCCACATCGGGCTCGACAAAGCCGAGGTGGGATCCTGGGATTCCCTGAAACAGATGGACCTAGTGGTGACGCTCGAACGGGAATACTCCGTCGCGCTGGATATTCCGGACATTCTGAAAATGGTGTCGGTGGCCGGCATCGTCGAAGTGCTGCGCGAAAAGGAGGTCGACCTTGGAAATTAAGGGTGCGGTAGCGCTGGTCACGGGCGGCGCCCAAGGACTAGGATTGGCGATCGCCGGCCATCTGTCGCAACTGGGCGCGACGGTGGTCGTGGCCGATCGCAACGCCAACGCTCTGGCCGGCCTGCCAGAGCAATTCGGCCGCCAACGAATGGATGTGACCCAGCCAGACGAGGTCATCGCCTGCGTGGCGGCCATCGTTGAGCAGCACGGCCGGATCGACATCCTTGTCAACAACGCCGGCGTGATCTTCAGCGAGCCCTTCGTCAACATCATGAACCCGACGGCCATGATGCACGACTACCGCCGCTTTCAGGACTCGATCACAGTCAACCTCCATTCGGTCTTTATCGTCACGTCGGCCGTAGTCGAGCAGATGGTCAGGCGCAGGACCAAGGGCATCATCGTCAACATCAGCTCCATCAGCGCCTGCGGCAACGAGGGGCAGATCGCCTATTCCGCGGCCAAGGCCGGCGTCAATGCGATGACCGTCACCTGGTCGAAGGAGCTTGGGCGCCTGGGCATCCGCTGCAACGCGATAGCGCCGGGCTTTATCGGCACGAACTCCACACACCAGGCCCTGAGCGAAACCGCCCTAAAACATATCCGGACCAATACGCCGCTACGGCGCCTCGGTGAAGCCCAAGAGGTCGCGCAGGCGGTTGCCGCCGTGATAGGCAACGACTTTTTGACCGGGGTCGTGTTGAGCGTCAATGGTGGACTGACGATCTGAAATGATCAAGCTGGCTAAAGCGCATTACGCCGCCGCGTTCGATCTTTACCGGGGCGCCGAAGCATTCTTTCCGCTAATCGGTGCCGTCCTTGCGGATCGGCAGGACGGCACGGTCTATGCCGACGACGCGGTCACGCCGCGCCAGTTCTATGTCGAGCACGCCTTCGGATTCGCCCAAGTCTTCGGCAAGCCGTCCGCATCCTTCGAGGCGGAGCTAAAATGCTACCTGCTCGTCGACAAAGGGTTCACGGCCCCCAAGGTGCGGCTTTACGCGCCCTATCTGCCGGCCTTTCTGGACGAACCGCACTGCGACACCATGCGCTCGTGGCGGCAGCGTTTTGTGATCGATCCGGCTGGCCCTTTTAACGCACAATTTAACGCACTCGCACCTGCCTGCGAGATCACGCAAGCCTCGGTCAACCAGGGCAATATCGCGCAGATCGAGAGCGCCTTCTGCGTCGTTGGTCGGTTCTGGCGCAGCCCCCTAGAATTCATCGACAAGGCTCAAGCCGTGGTCGCGCTGCAATGCGGCAGGCCCGCCGCCATCTGTTATGCCGCCGCGGTGGCGAACGGTCGAGCGGAGATCGACGTGCTGACCCTGCCAGAATACCGCAAGGTCGGCGTTGGCAAATTCGCGGTCATGCATTTTGTGAAGCGCTGTTTTGCCCAGTCGCTGGAGCCTCTGTGGGACTGCTTTTCGAACAACGCCGGCTCGCTACAGCTGTGCCGCTCCGTGGGCTTCACGGCGCACAGCCCTCCCTATCCGTTTTTCACCATCAACCCATGATCGCCGCCGAGCCAGCCCTGCCATGAAGACTTACCACTACAACCTGGGGCAGTACTTCGACGAGGTCGCAACGGACCACGGCAAACGGCCGGCCTTGCGCTATTCGGATCGTAGCCACAGCTATGCCGAATTGCTGGACCAGGCGGTAAGCCTTGCCGCGCTGCTGCTGGCGCGTGGCTGCCGGCGCGGCGACGTTATCGCGATCGGCCACAACAAACGCCCGCTGTCATATGCGCTGATGCTTGCCGCACTGCGGCTGGGCATCACCTATGTGAATATCGATGTCGGCTCGCCGGTTGCGCGCAACCTCAGCATCTTGCAGATCAGCCGGGCCGCCCTGCTTTTTTACGACGACGAACTCTTCGGCACCGCGATGATGAAGCTGGCCGGCGTCCATGGCTGCGACTTGCTGCTGCTCGAGCCTGCCCTGTTGTCCGAGCGGTCGGCCAGCGAGCGCGAGCGGCAACAACAATTGATGCGCGAGGTCGACGGCGCAACCATCGCCTACGTGATGTTCACCTCGGGCTCGACCGGTCTGCCCAAGGGCGTGGCGGTGACGCACCAGAACGTGCTGCACTTCATCGCTTGGGGCCGGGACTGTTTCGGCATCACCGAGCAGGACAATTTCGCCAATCTGAGCCCGATGTATTTCGACAACTCGGTTTTCGATTTTTATGTGGGGCTGTTTTCGGGCGCATCCCTGAGCCCGGTCTTCCGCGAGCTGCTTACCAGCCCCTATGAACTCGTTCCCCATGTCGAGAAGCTCGGCTGCAGCGTATGGTTCTCGGTGCCGTCGATGCTGATCTACCTGATGGCGATGAAAGCAATCAAGGTCGGCGCGCTGTCTACATTGCGTGTGATCGCCTTCGGCGGTGAAGGCTATCCGAAGGCCGAACTCAAAAAGCTCTACAGCCTCTTTTGCAGTCGGGCGGAACTGGTGAACGTCTATGGGCCCACGGAATGCACCTGCATCTGCAGCGCCTATCGTCTTGGTGACGCGGACTTTGAAGACTTAACAGGACTTCCTCCGCTGGGCCGGCTCAATCCCAACTTTGACTACCGAATCCTCGATGAAGACGACCAGGATACCGCCAACGGTGAACTCTGTCTGATCGGTCCCAACGTGGCCGCCGGCTACTTCAACGACGCGGAGCGGACCTCCGCGGCCTTCCATACCCTGCAGGAGCCACGGCGCTTCATGAAGCGCATGTACCGCACCGGGGATCTTGTGCGAGAGAAGGATGGGGCGCTGCATTTTGTCGGTCGCAAGGACAACCAGATCAAACACATGGGCTACCGCATTGAACTGGAAGAGATCGAGCATGCCCTGGCGAAACTCAAGCACGTCAACCAGGCGGCCGTGGTCTACCACCGGGCCAATGCGGCCTATGGAAAACTAGTCGGATTTGTCGCATGTGCGGAGGCGGTGGAGGAAAAATCCCTGCTTGCCCAGCTGGTGTTGCTGCTGCCGGACTACATGGTACCGGGCAGGTTGATCGTCATGCCAAAGCTACCAATCAATCCTAATGGCAAGGTGGACCGGCAGCAATTGCACGCCTCGCTCGCTGGTCGGATGACATGATCCGTGCAAAAAGATTCCCGCTATTGGCCCAATTCATGCGATATGGCGTCGTGGGTGTTCTCAACAACCTGCTGGGTTACCTGATCTACCTAGCGGTCACCTGGTTCTGGCTGGAGCCCAAACTGGCGGTCACCCTGCTTTATCCGATTGGAGTGCTGACGGCTTATGTCGGCCACGCCAAATACGCCTTTGCCTATCAGGGCCGGCATGCGCACGGCCTGTTACGCTACTTTACGGCCCACCTGATCGGGTACGGCGTGAATGTTTCCCTGCTCCATATCTTTTCCGACAAGCTTCTGTACCCGCATCAGGCAGTTCAGGCCGTTGCGATCGTCGTCGTCGGCGGATTGCTCTATCTGCTTTCCAGGTATTGGGTCTTTCCGGACAATCCGATCAACAAGTGAGTGCCCCATGCTCGTCTGCCCCGCCTGTCATACCCCGATCGAGGGAGAAAAAAGAAGTTGCGCCGCCTGCGGATTCGAGGTCGCGCTGAGGGACGGAATTGCAATCTGGGCTCCGGAGCTTGCGGAACATAACGACGGTTTCCGCGCCGAATTTTTCTCCGATCTGGCCGAGGTGGAGTCCCGGCACTTCTGGTTCCGCGCCCGAAACACCCTGATTGTTTGGGCCCTGAAAAAGCACTTCCCGGAATTTCGATCCTTGCTGGAAGTCGGATGCGGTTCTGGCTTCGTCCTCTCGGGTATATCGGAAGCCTTTCCCACGGCGCGCCTCGTTGGCAGCGAGATTTTTGTGGCGGGCCTGGAGGTAGCAGCCCGACGTGTGCCGCGAGCAGAGTTGGTTCAAATGGACGCCCGGCAACTGCCCTACACCGATGAGTTCGATGTCCTTGCCGCCTTCGACGTCATTGAACATATCGACGACGATGAAATCGTGCTGCAGAACTTTTTCCGCGCGGTCAAGCCTGGCGGCGGTTGCATCGTCACGGTCCCCCAGCACAAGTGGCTATGGAGTCCGGTTGATGAGGAGGCCTGTCACAAGCGACGATACAGCGCGCCGGAGCTGCGCACAAAAATGGAGGCGGCCGGATTCAGGATTCTGCGCACCAGTTCCTTTGTTACGCTGCTGCTTCCCGCCATGCTGGCCTCGCGCCTGCTCGACAGGCGCGCCGGCAAATCTGGCGGAACGGCGTCACTGCGCATGAATCCCTTCGTGAACACTCTTTTCGAAGCGGTTTTGTCCGTCGAGCGGCTGTTTATAATAGCGGGCTTCAACCTTCCCTTTGGCGGATCCAGGCTGATGGTTGCGCAAAAAATGCCTGCAGCAACGCGCCTGAAAGGAGACACCAAATGAGAGATAACCCAATCCAGTTCAACCGTCCGTACATGACCGGCAAGGAGCTGTACTACATCGCCGAGGCCAAGTTTAGAAATATGCTGGCCGGGGATGGCCCCTTCACCACGCGTTGCCACGGTTGGATCGAAGAGCAAACCGGGTGCGCCAAGGCTCTACTCACCCATTCCTGTACGGCAGCACTGGAGATGGCCGCCTTGTTGCTAAATATCCAGCCGGGCGATGAAGTCATCATGCCCTCCTACACCTTTGTCTCGACCGCCAACGCTTTCGTCTTGCGCGGTGGGGTGCCGGTATTTGTGGATGTCCGGGAAGACACACTGAATCTGGACGAACGCCTGATTGAAGCCGCAATCACGCCGCGCACGAAAGTGATCGTACCGGTGCACTACGCTGGCGTGGCCTGCGAGATGGACGCCATCATGGACATCGCT
>JAYUAJ010000141.1:0-12119 GCA_043741375.1 Hyphomicrobiaceae bacterium
TTATCTGGCTCGGTCGCCAATTCCTTCGCGGCCTTGACCAGCGCTTTGGTGTCAACGCCCGCTTCCTTCGCGGCCTCGACGATCGACTTCTCCTCCATCTTCAAATCAGCCGCGCGCGTGTAAATCTCGGACAGTGCGTTGGCGAATTGTTTAAGTTTGGCGGTGCTCATGCGCAAATTCCTTTGTGAGTTCCTCGAAGCTGTCGCAAACCAGTTTTCTCGGTTTGTAATTCACCGTTCTCACCCACGGCGTTCCCTGCCGCTTGGCCTTGGCGCAAAGCGGACGCATCCTGCAGTTGACGGTGCCGCATGCGGTGGCGGTCATGGCGTCAGTCCTTTCGCGGCTGACGTGGCGCGCCCGGCGGGCGTGGCGTTTTGCGGTATCTGAATACCACACGATTGCCGGGGCCTAGAGGCACCTCACGGACGCGACCGGCATCGGCGGCCACCGAGCTAGCCGCCATGGCCCTGGACGCGCTGGGCGGCCCCAAACCGGCCCAGCAAACAGCATGCGGTGCCACGGCCTCGGCCACCGCCGCCAAATCCGCCCCAATCCGGGCCGCCGCCGCCGCGTCCCGCCGCAGCTTCGAACGGGCCTGCGCCAGCTCCATCGACCGCAACCGTGCGCAGTCCCAGCACCGCTTGCGGCAGTCCGGGATTGGCAGCCGGCACGACAGGCAGAGGTTGTCGCCGTGGCCGATCATGACGCGTCTCCGGACATGGCGCGGGATTGCGGGGTGAGGGTTGCGCCAGAAATTGAATCGCGAATTTGCGAAACGCGGGGGTCGGTTGGCTCGAATTGAGCCACGCCAACCAGTTTCCAGACTTTGCGTTCGATCGTGGAGCCAAGCCGCATGGCGTGTTCGAATTCCTGCGAGCCTTGCCGGAAAAACGGATAGGCGACCGCTGGAGCCGACTTCGGGAACCGGCGGCTCGCATCCGCCTTCGGCCACCACGCAACTCGCCAGAGCCGCGACCAAGCCTCTGGCGATCGTCGATCGAAGGCGTTCACGTTCTCGAACCGATCGATCTGTTCGGAAACAAAATCGTCCCAGTAGGCGAGCCCACGGGGCCTGGGCTTGGTGTATCCATCGGCGTCCAAGCCATCGTCGTGGACGGGATCATCCGGAGCCCGGCGCGCTGCCCACGGGGGGCATTGATCGAGAGCCCATTGACGGTCGATGTCGGTCACGACTGGGGGGCGTGCGTCGCTCATTGGGGCGCCCCCGTGATAACAGCGTACACGAATTTGCGGGCGGCGGGATTGGCCTTCAGCGCTTCCCTGCAAACCCCTTTTTCGATCCCATGCTTGCCGGCGAGTTCGGTCGCGTACAGCGTCAGCCGGTATGCGTAGGGCTTCGCTGGGCAGGCCTTGGCGGCCAACTCCCGCGCAACCTGGACGTCGAGGCCGAACCCCTCGGCTGACGCATCGAGGTTCTCGATCGATTCCGGTTCCTTCCGGCCGGGCAACGCCCGGCGTCCGCTTCCGATCAATTTCAAATCGAAACTTTGTTCCGTCCGAACTTCGCGCGCAGCACCTTGCTCAGTAGATAGAAGAGGAACTAAGTTCTGATTCTGACTCTGACTCTGACTCTGGAAGACGCGCGTAGAAAACTCAGGGTTTTTTCCGCTGTTCGAGGCTGGTTCGAGCGCGACTGGTGGCTGAACCGTGCTCGAACCAGCCTCGAATGGAGCCTGAACCGGCTCCGAAGCAGGTGCGTACTCACCTTTCTTGGCGACACTTTCGAGGCCCAGAATGTCGGCCATCATGCGCGGGTTGTAGTAGCCGCGATCCGTCTCGATGATCTTTCCGCTGGCCGTCAGCTTGGCGATCAGAGGACGCACGAGGCGTGTCGAACACTGGCAGCGTATCGACAGCCACTTGTCGTCCTTGGGCAGCTGCCCTTGCTGTTGCCACATGGCATCCAGGATGGCGCTGTAGAAGCCGCGCAGCTCCAGCGAGAAGCCGGTCGTGCCTTCCTGCCAGTCGGCGGGGCTGCGCTTGTACCAGTTGAGGTGGCGGCTCATGATGCGCTCCCCGAAGATGCGGCACGAACCTTCTTAATCAGTCGCTCTAGAACGACCCATTGCTTGTGCGAAAGGCTCCCATCTCGATAGCCTTCGTCCAATCCGTCTGCGAACGAAATTTCCCAGTCCGTCAGGTGATCAATTCCGTCCAGAAGCTCGTCAATCAAAGCGTTGTGGTCGTGGGAGGCGCTGGGCTCCAATCCAGGGGCCCGCAAGTTTATTGCCATGGCAACGAGTTCGCTCCATGTCAAACCCATTGCAAAGAGCATCGAAGACGCTTTGGAAGCCGCAACAGCGCGCTCCCCATCGGATGGAGATGCGAGCAATTCGCAAACTTTAGCGAACCGATCGAGCGTATCACTTGCCCCGATTTTCTGCTTGGTGTCGTCGCTGTTTTGTGTCATTTTGTCCGCACTGACTGGTGGTTTTCGTGGACTTTCTGGTCTGACTAATCGCCGCCGGGCCGCACAGCCCGGCGGTTTTTCTTTTCACGCATCGGCTCTTCGCTCGACGAGCTTTACGCCTTGCGGTGGTCGATGAGGTCGACGGCCAATAACCGCGCTTTCGTCGCTGCCCATTCCTCGGTTGTGATCCGTAACTGAAACGCCACGATCTCGTCATGTAACGTTACATCACCGCTACAGCATCGCATGCAGAGCAGCATGATGAAGCGGCGCTGATCGCATTCCGAAAGCATCTGGACTTTTGGGTCTGTCAGGAATTCGTGGTACATGCGGAACCATGGGTTGGAAACGCTCACGACGCGCTCCCCTCGAACTTCGCGGCGAGCGCTGTCAACCGATACGCGGCGGCCCGAATTGCCGCCGCCCGGTGATGCCCGTCCCGCATTGCCATCAATTGCTGGACGCTGATGCCAAGTGCCGTTGGCGTGATCTCATCCCAAAGGGAGATCGCCACGTTTTCAGAGTTGCGCTTTGCTTTCGAATATGACATTCACGGGGTTCCTCTCGTGTGATTCGTCGGTTCTCATTCGTCGTGGGAGAGACGCACTCGGTACTATCCAGGCCCCAGGGTTCGCTCCCCTGGGGCCGTTCGCGTTTCAGGCAGCCCGGCGGCTCATGGCGCCGCCGACGATCTTCATCAGGTGCGTGTCGGACCCGAACAGCGCCTCACGGGCCAAGGGAGAGGTCGAGGAAGCGACGGGAGCCGGTGCCTGGGGAAAAGCCCCGGTCATCGTCTGGACCGCCGTCTTGCCCGTCTGGAGGGCCGCGCGTGCCGCCCGTTCGGCAGTGGTCGGGAACGACCACACCAGCGCGTTGAACGGTCCCGGCATCAGGAACACCAGCGCCATGATCAGCGCGATCGACACGCCAGCCCAATGCGCCTGCGTCTTGTCCGGGTTTTCGCTGATCGTCAGCAGGCTCGAGAGAATCGCCGACTGGGCGCCAGCGGCATCGAGGCCGGTATCGTTCAGGGCGCCGCTGCCCTGGGCTTGCGCGAGCTTGCCCTTGGCGGATTTCAGCTCGCTTTCGTCGGTGGAACGGGCGTCCGCCGCCGCGACATCCTTGATCGCCGAGAAATACTTGGCGCAGAACTCACGCGTCTTGGGGCCGTTGGTGGTCACGCAGCCGCCGGTTTCAGCCCACATGCGGTGCGCCTTGGCGTTGTCGATGTCGCCTTGGGCTTCGCCCTTGGCGCGCTGGGGAGCGTTGACGCGGCTCTGGAGCCGCGTCACGTCGGCGCGAAGTTCGGTGACGTTCGAAGTCGCCATCTGGTTCGCCGCCAGCTTGACGCTGGCCTGGCTGGTGCCGGTGGCGCGGTGGGCGGCGATGACGCCGACGTGGCCGACGCCTTCGACGACGAAGGCAACGGCGAAGATCGCGGCGGCGACGCCAGCAGCCACTTTCATGCCGTCCTTGTAGGCGTTGATCGCCAGCACCAGCGCGAAGCTGGCGATCAGCGAGAACAGGCCGAAGCCCGCGCAGAACAGGGCCTTGAAGAACAGGTCAGGTCCCTGAATCCAGCCGAAGGCGCCGGCGGCCACGGCCGAGAGGCCGCTCAGCCAGATGCCGACCCTGCGGCCTTTCATGATGATGTCGTCGGGATTGTCGAGTTTCAGTCTCATGGGGGTTTTCCCTGGGGGTAACGGGAACTCGTGAGATACTTACGCAATCCGCCGGATGGGCGGGGCTACAACGCCGGATGCGAAGACGGGCAGCGGGGCCGCATAGGCCTCGCGCGCATGCCGTTCGCAGTAGGACTTGAAAGTCTTTCGGGCACCGCAGAACCGGGTATTGCCGTGGCCGGCGGGATGACCGAGCACCCAACGGCAATCGGACTCTCCCAGGTCCATGAGCGTCTTGCCGGTGACCGGTGCGACCGGCCCGCGCGGTGCGACCGGCCCGCGCGGTGCGAGCGCCAGCGACGGCGGCAGATCGGTGCGACCGGAGCGACCGGTGCGACCGGCGCGAATGAGGGGGATGGCCTTGGTGTGCTGGAAGCCGGTGCGGCGGATGTGCAGACCCATGCGGCGGGCCTTCCGCGCGACCTGGTCTCGCGTGAACGCGCGGCCAAGCTCGCGGGACAGAATGGCTGCGCATTCCGAGCCTGGGCGGCTTTCATCCCACAGTTGCTTGAGCCGATGAGCTTCATGGTCTTTCCAGATAGGTCCTGGCACGGAATGCGTCCTCGCAATAGGATGCCGGTTCCCGAGAACGCCGGGATTGGACAAACGCAAGAACGCTGGGAGAGATACGGCGGCCGGTTGGTCCGGCTCTTGTTGCGTTAGGCGGCCATGGTCGCCGCCCGGCTAGGGTTTTCGGGTGCGGTTCCGAAAATGTCCGGTCGCAGCTCATAGCGCGTTACGCCGGTCACCGCCTCGATTGCAAGGCAGTACTTCGCCGGTACGCGTTCACCCCATTCGTAGATGGCGACGCGGCTGACCGGCTTGCGCAGCGCCATACGCTGGGCAATAGCTCTGCCGAGAGCGGTCTTGCCGCCTGCCTTGTCGATGGCGTGCTGGAGGGCTGTCTTTCTCATGCCCAATGGTAAGATATCCCTGCCAGTTCGTCAAGAACGACGGTTGCGAGACATGTTTTTCTCGGTGCCCTGTGGATTTCGCGGCGCGCGATTGATGGTTGAGTACGTCAACTGATTGTTTCGGCGACGATAATCAGGATTGTCCACAGCCATCATCAGGCATGGTAAGATTGCCTTGACATGTAATTTAATCTTACGTATCGTCCACCCATCGACCGGCGCACCCGGATGGGTTTCAGCCAGCCTCACCCAAGGGCCAGGCCTTCTCCGCCCAGTGTCCCGGACAGCGCCGGTCGATCACGGATTTTACCGATGGCAACATGGAGAGCATCACCTTGGACAACGGAATGATTGGAAAATTCGTCATCGTGCGCTGCCGCGATGCGGGCGTGCACGCTGGGACACTCGTCTCGCATGAGGGCCGCGAGTGCGTTTTAACCGGCAGTCGCCGTCTCTGGTACTGGAAGCCAGCGAACAAGGCGGCATTTCTTTCCGGCGTCGCGACGCAAGGAGTGCACGAAGACAGCAAGATCGGTGCCGCCGTGGCGCGCATTCATCTCACTGAAAACAGCGAAATCATTGAATGCTCTTCAGTCGCGGCTGCCAGTCTCCGGGAGGCTAAAAGCTATGCCGGGAAATAGCGATGGCTCTGGCCCTGGCTCCGGATATGGATACGGCAGTGGCTACGGTGCCGTAGCCGGCGACGGCGACGGCTCCGGCTACGGCACCGGCTCCGGCTACGGCGACGGCTCCGGCGACGGCACCGGCACCGGCTACGGCACCGGCTACGGCACCGGCTACGGCGACGGCTCCGGCACCGGCTACGGCACCGGCTACGGCTACGGCTACGGCACCGGCTACGGCTACGGCGACGGCTCCGGCACCGGCTACGGCACCGGCTACGGCACCGGCGACGGCTCCGGCGACGGCTCCGGCTCCGGCTCCGGCACCGGCACCGGCTCCGGCACCGGCTCCGGCACCGGCTACGGCACCGGCTACGGCGACGGCTCCGGCGACGGCTCCGGCGACGGCTACGGCTACGGCGACATCGCCGGATACGGTGACGGCCACGGAGCCGGAGTCGCCGCCGGCGATGTCGGATACGGCTACGGCTACGGCCACGGATGATTGCGTTCAAAATTCACGAGGCAGCGGGGGCTGCTGCCGGGGAGTGGTGTAAGGCCGCTGCTCCCCGGTGGTCCCGGACAGAAACGAGAGCGACTCATGAGCACGACAATCCCCATCGACGACATCAGCATTCGCATCGACGACACAGAGCTGCTGAGCATTACTCTGCACGGCGTGACGGTCGAAGCCGAGCGCGACTGGGTCGACGGCAGTCTGTTCCTGCGCGACCTGCGTATCGAAGGTCGGCCGTATCCCACACCCGGCGGAAAGCCATCAGATTTTGACCGGGAACTTGCTAAACGCGTTTTCGATGCTGTGCACAGAGACTGGAGCCTCATGGCCTGGATCGAAGAGCAGGTTCCGCAATTGCCTATCAATGACGGCATTGAACCGGGGCAATTGCTTGCCAGTGAAATGCGTTGATCTGGCAGTGGCTGAATAAAATATGTTTCAGGGAGGCGCGTGCATGCCGAACATTCTCAGATCGCGGGACAAACGCCGTGCTGGCGCGGCGTCTGATCGCAACATCAACATAGCCTTCCGGACGGCTATATCGGCGCTGGCCAACAATGATGCCAGCGAAAGCGACCGGCAGCTCGCATTGAGCGAATGCGAGCGGGCGATGCGCGGGCACAACGAGGCCGTGGCACGGCGGGCAGCGATGGGGAAGGTATGATGAGCACGGCATTTCGTAATTCGATCGATGACGCCCCGAGTGCTTTTGACGGTTTGCATCAGCAGTACCTGGACCTGCGCGCTAATGCCGAGTGCTGGCGGACGGTGCCGGTTTCAGACCAGGAAACCGCTGATCTGGCCGAAGCCGCGCGCAAGCAGGTGATGGCGCTGGGCAAGGCGATGGACACGGCGCGCAAGGCCGAGAAGCAGCCGCACGACGATGCCGGCAAGGCCGTGCAGACCAAGTGGTCGCCGACGATCGAGGCGCTGGACCGGCTCAAGGTGTTTTTTGGCGACAAGGTGGCAGCCTATCTGCTCGCCGAGAAACGGCGGATCGCCGTGGAAAAGGAGCGCAAGCGGGAAGAACTCGAAATCGCACAGCGCGCGCTCGACGATGCCGCCGAGAACGCGGCACGCGAGACGGCATCCTTCGCCGATATCGACGGCGCCAAGGCGGCGCACAGCCAATTTCTCGCGGCTGGCTACGCGCTAGAGGCGAGTGAAGCCAAGACCGTGGCGGCCGGATCGGGTGCTCCAGGGGTGCGCCGGGTGGCGACCATGCGGCAGGTCGAAGAGATCAGGATCACCAGCCTGCCATCGGCGTTGGCGGCGCTGATCGACGCCGAGGCTGACATGACCAGCGTCGGCGAGGCTGTCATATCAGCCGTCCGGGCCTGCCGGGCGCGGAGCAAGCGCGAGGATCGGCCGCCGCCGGAAATGGCCGGAGTGACGATCACCGTTCGCGAAGTTTTGGTTTGAAAGGGAACATCACATGCGCATGGATACAGCATTCTCTGGCGATTATCTCAAGGCAGCCGACCTCCAGGGCAGAAAAGTCCGGGTGTTCATGGCTGGAGTGGAGGTCGTTTCATTCAAGGGGCGTGACGGCAAGCCGGATGAAAACAAATACGCGTTGTTTTTTCGCGGGACTGAAAAAGCGCTCCTGCTCAACAAAACAAATGCGAATGTCGTCATGGAAATGTACGGCCCGGAATCGGATGACTGGCGAGACAAGCCAATCGTAATCTATCCAACGAAAGTTCAGTTTGGAGCGGAGCTTGTCAATGCAATTCGCATCGAGTACCAGCCGACGAATTCCATGCACGCCGGCTCTCATGCATCCCAAGCGCCGCTGACTCGGCCGATCGCCCCGCCTGCCCAGATGACAGGCCGCGTGAACGGCAACGGCAACGCGTTCGCGAGTGATTTTCCAGGCGATGCGGGGCATCAGCCGGGCATGGGGCTCGCACCGGCCATGGGGCTCGCACCGGCCATGGGGCTCGCACCGGGCATGGGGCTCGCACCGGCCATGGGGGCCGCACCGGCCATGGGGGTGCCGCCCACGGCTGCCTCGCCGTTCGGCGAAGACGAAATCCCGTTCTGACCGGAGCATCCCGTGAGCACGATATTTTCCAACCTGCACCGCTGCGCCCAGCTCGCCGACAAAATCCTCGGCGAGACATTCCAGGATTTGCGCATCACACCGCGCCAGTACAGCGTCATACGGACAATCCACGACGCACCGGGGCTTAGCCAGATCGGCATCGTTGACGCCACGGGTATCGATCGCTCGACGATGGTGGACATCTGCCGGCGGCTAGAGCGGCTCCACTTGGTTGTGCGGGCGCGTCCGGTGAACGGCGGTGACGGCCGCTGTGTCCACGTCGAGCTGACCGGCAAAGGCCGCGAAATTTACATGCAGGCACGGGCGCGCATCGAGGATGCCGAGCAAGCGGCGCGCGAGGCAATCGCGGGGCTGGACGGCTTGGCTATTCGCGAGACGGCGAAATTCCAACAGGCGGCGGAGTGATCCCATGAGCAAGACACAGGAAATCACCGGCTGGGGCGGCAAGCTCCAGGGATGGCTGGAACAGGTGGCGACGCGCGATGCGGCGGCACCAAGCAACGTGGTCGAGATGCCGCGAACGGTGGACGTCAATGCGCTGCTCAAGAAGATTCGGGGCGTCACGAATGAGCAGGTTTCCGCGGAGGCGGATCGCGGAAAACTCGATCTTAGCTACGAGTCCGTGCAGCGCGAATACGCCGACCTTGTGCAAGCCAGCGACACGAAGCGACTGGAGATCATCGGCCGCTTGCGGGGACTGCAGGAGGAACTCGCGGGTATTGCGCGTGAGCATGGTGTCAAAGCCGATGTGCTTGGAGGTGACGAGTGATCGCAATTTTAAAGCTGGCGCTGGCGACCGCGACGATATGGATCGGGCTTGTTGGCATCAGCGTCATGACGCTGCGCATGATGGACCCGGAGTTTCACGAGCCGCGAATCGAGACGGTCAGGGTGATTCGCGTGCCGCACCCCGAGCTGGTGGTGCGGCGGCCGTAACCGATCTCGGAGAAGTCAGATGAACATTTCGGAGCGCGCGACGGCGACGATTCAGCCACTTCCTGTCGCTGAACAGCCGATCAGCGAGCAATACCGCATCGCCGCCAAGACGTGGGTGGAATTGGACGGCGCCGCGCGGATGCTTGAAGAGACGAAAACGGCCGTCCTGGCACAGAAGATGAAAATGCTCGGTGATAAGCCAGCGGCGCATGCGGAGCGTGATGTGAAATCGTCCGATGAGTGGGGGCGTTTTTTGAAAGAGATGGTGGAGGCGCGGACGCGGGCCAATCTGGCAAAGGTGAAAATGGAATGGGTTCGGATGCTGGCGGCGGAGTGGCAGGCGAAGAACGCCACCGCGCGCGCGGAAATGAGGATGCGATGAAGCTCACTCCCGCCGTGGTGATCGAGACGATGCGAGCCTTGGGCGCTCGCAGCTACATGTGGCGAGCGCCCAAGGCGTTGCCGGGACTGATCGGCTTGCTTGACCGCGCCGTGTTGTTCGAGTTCGGCGCCCTGCATGCCCAGACGGAGCACAAGGAGTTTGCGCTTGATTTGTACGAGCGCAAACTGTTCGGGCTGCCATACCCAGTGACGGCATTCTCCTTCGAAGCGCCGCCGCACCTGACACAGCACGTCACCAGCGCGCGCCCGGCCGGCGGCCTCATGATCATTCACCAGGACGAGGATCAAGCGCTATCGGCGATTATGTGCACCGAGCAGAGATATCCGGACGGACGTCCCAATGGCGGCATGCCTATCAGCGTCGTCATGAAGGCAAAGTTGTCTAACCGAAGAGATGACGCAGTTGACGTGACAGAAGCGACCTATCCCGTCATGTCGGACGAGGTTATGGCGATGATGTACGGCGATGCTGGCGAGGCAGGGCATAGCCTGATGACGCAGCGCCTGTGCTCCAATCTCATCGGCTGCATGGGCTTTACGGTGATGCTGATGTCGAAGGGCGTCGAGGCAGTTCACACCCCAGCGCCGGCCAAGCTGAACAAAATCCGCATCGCTCGCGGCAAGCCACCGATCCGGGAGAGCTACACCGTCCGCATCATGCCGGGTGACAGCTACGCGATAGCCACGGAGAGCGGAGACGAGACGATTGCCGGGCACGTCCGTGGGGCGCCGCGCTTGCATTGGCGACGCGGGCATTTCCGCACGTTGAAGCGCAATTCCGAAAACGAGAGAGTCATTCCAGTGGCGCCAGCGTTGATCGGCGCCAACGACAGTGCCGAGCCTATCAAACGTCAACTCTACAAGATTGGATAAATCCATGACCGACCACACACCAATGCCAGTCGCAGGCTACACCGCCCAGAGCGATCAAAGGATCGCGCTCGCCAACGAAGGCAAGGCACTGGAGGAGCGCTATATGCGCTGGCTCGATAAGCTCCAGCATGGCCCTCTGCCGGCGCCAATGACGTGCGACCCGCGCTGCATCGAGCGCGCGCGCACCGGCGTGCAGGAAGCGGCCATGTGGGCGGTTCGGTCGATCTTCCAGCCACAGCGCATCGAGCTGCCGGGGGATGAGCCGCCGTTGGGTGATACCCCGTGACCGCATCAAAATTATCCGCGTTGGCGACCGCCGCGAAGATCAGGAGACACAGAGCATGGCGAACATAAAGCCATTCCCGCCTGAATTCTTCGCATCAAAGCTGCTCGTCTACATGAAGGCGACGCCCGATGGCTGGACGCTCCCTGGAAGCATGGATGGCGTCCTGGACATCGTTCACGACGCGATGGTGGCGGCCGTGGCGATGGAGCGAGAGGCGTGCGCCAAGGTCGCCGACGATAACCGTCATTGCGTGATGCAGGACTTCGGCATGCAGGACGTGTGGGAGCGCGTCGCGACTGGCATTGCCGCGCAAATCCGGGCGCGACGGCCATGAGCTCGTCGCACGGGGCAGATGGTCGAGCTGTACACGAAGGCGGCCAGTCAGAAACGACTGGCGCGGGCGGCAAGGAGGAAATCGGAGGAATAGTTATGAACGATGCAATCCGCCAGATTGAGCACGCGTTGTACGATGCGCGCCGCGCCTATCATAACTCTACTCAGTGGGGCGAGCCTATCGATGGCGACAAAGGCGAGACATTCGACGGGGCCATCATGTCAGCCATGATGTCGGCAAGCAGTCGCATTGATGCTCTGGAGACGGCGTTGCAGTGTATGAACTACCGCCATCAAGCCGCAGAGCGGCTTGGATGGACGGTTTCAGGCCAGCTTGCGCTGGCCCAGGCCGGTTCCCGACCTGCTAACCTCAATCCGACACCGAGCATGACCAGCGCCGATGCCTGATCTCGGGTCGCCGTGAACCCGCAGGCATCGCATCGGTGCTGACGTTCGCTCAACGCCTTCTTGATAACACGCAGACAGCATGGGCACGTCTGCGACGGCTTATACTTTCTCGTGTTCAGGACTTCAACTGTCGCACCAGCTTCTTCCGCTTTGTACGTCAGCATGTTCAGAAACGCTCCGGGGCTTGCGTCCAGGATCGAACGATTGAGACCGGCCTTTTGCGCGATGCGGGAGCCGGGCTCCTCGATTGTGCCGCGCGCCGTGGCGGTCATGTTGCTGATGGAGAGGTCCTCGGTGACGATCAGCTTGTGGTCGCGAACCAGCCGCGCCGTCACTTGATGGTTCCGGTTTTTACGTCGATTGGCGATTTTTCGTGATCTTCGAGCGAGTGCTAGTTTCTTTTTGGCAGCGCGCTTTGATCGTTTGCCGCGCAACGCCTTTGACAGTGCGCGTTGGTCTTCCTTTAACGCATCCTGATCCTGCAGCAGAAAACGGTCATTCTCGACGGCGTCGTATTCGCCCGGCGCAGTGGCAAGCGTCGCGAACGTCTCGACACCCCAATCTAGGCCGCATTCCAGATCGCCGCGTTCCCGCTGCGGACGGCAGGACACGACGATCGACAAGACCCAACCGTCAGTCTTGCGCT
>JAYUAJ010000142.1:0-5243 GCA_043741375.1 Hyphomicrobiaceae bacterium
CGAGCCCAGTTAAGCCCCCGCCTGCCGTCATCATTCCCCAGCGGATCAACTCGCGGCGGCTGACGCGTCCTTGCGAAAGAGCCGAGAGAATGTCGCGCCGCGACCGCGCCGATGCGTCGTGCCTATTGTATGCCATGGCAGACTCCCCGTCCTGGTCAATGCAACCTGGACGCAGACTCCCCGTCCTGGTCAATGCAATCTGGACGTTGAGATACCGCCTTTGGAATCGCAATAATTGTCGCGTCCGCTGGTTAAAATGCGCTAGGGATACTACTTAGTATGCCAACGCCACCTGGACCAAAGTCTCTTGGATCGCGACCCAAGTTTCACAAAGGTATCGTCACGCCGCCGTCGCAGCCACTGGGTCGAGATACCGGTCCACCATGAAGCTGGCCAGATCCGTACGCGACGGATCGATCTTCAGGCTCTGCTCCAGGCAGTCGATGCCGAAATCATCACGGGCGGCCAGCAGCGCCTCGCCGGCGCCGAACCAGTCTTCGGCGTGGCCCTTGCTCCAGTCGGTGCGCGGGGCAAGCGCCAGCGCCTGGCGCAGCTGGTCGAGCGCTTCGTCGGCGCCGGCGTCCAGCATCGCCATGCCGGCGGCCAGGTGCGCACGGCCATCGGCGGCGTGCCAGGCGACGAGGTCCTGGTAACGCTGCGCCGCAGTCTCCAGGCCGCCATCGAAATACGCGAGCTTGGCACGCTCGATGGCGTGGGCGAGATCGAGCGGCTGGGCCGCCGCAAGGGCGTCGAGGTCCATCAGGCGGCGCGCCTCGGGGCTGAGCTTTTCGAAGGCGGCGCGCCATTGCGGAGCGATCGACGTGCGCCAGTCGGTATCGAAAACGGTCAGCATCCGATCGAGCGACGGACCGAGCAGGCCCTCGGCCGAGATCGCGACAGGGCCGGGCAGGCTGGGCTCGACACCGAGGGCGCTGAGGCGATCGGCCAGCGAGGGACGCGCGTTCTCGCCCGGCTTGACCAGGTCGGCCGCGAGCACGTCTTCGGCCAGCTCCCATTCTGTCATGCGGGGCAGAAAATTGGCCATTTCTCGATGCGGCTGCAACTGGGGCTCGGGCGAGGTGACGGGCTCCTCGGCAACGCGCGCCCAGTATTCGCCCAGGAAGGCTTCGGCGATGCTGAGGCGCTGCAGGGCCGATGCAACAGTCTCTGCGCCGGCGATTTCGGCGGCGTAGCGGTCGGCGGCGAACTCGGCGGCGCGTTCGGTCGGGCCCGATTGTGCGAGGAATGCGGGGGCGAACCACCGGACGAGCGGAGCGGACGCCAGCCGCAGCAGCATCGGCTGGCGCGGCTGGCGATCGAGCATATGCTGCCAGGTGAGGCGGGCGCGATGGACCACGGTGGCCTTGTCGCCGGCCCGCCCGGACAGGTGTCCAAGCTCGTGCGCGATCAGCACGGCGGCCTCGGCCTTGCTCACCGATTGCAACAGCGGCAGGCCGATGACGATTTCGTTCAGGTAGCCGCCAAACAAGCCGCGACTTGGGCGCTGCACGGCTTTGGCGGCGAAGGTGTTGGTGAGATAGACGGCGTCGATGGCGGGCGCCTTCAGGTAGCTGCGCACCTTTTCGATCAGCGCAAAGAGTTCGGGCGCATCGGTGGCCGAAACCGGCTGGCCGTCGGGCTGCTCGAAGCGCACCCAGCTGGCCAGAATGAGCAGAGCGGCGGGGACAAGGAACAGCAGGAACCAGGCCTGCCCGAGGTGCATGGACTGATGGCGGATCAGCAGCATCCAGGCGATGGCCAGAACCGGAACGGCCACCAGAACTCCCGCGATCACAGGCACCAGCAGGTAGCCGCGCTGCGCCAGAGCGTAGGCTGTGTCGAGCTCAGCTGTCGCCGCAGCCGTGGGCGCCTCAGCGGTGGCGGCCAGCGCGTTGGTTTCGGCCTCAAGCATGCGACAACTCCTCAACGCCACCGAAACTTTCGGGCAATTTGACGGGAACTGTAGCGGAGTTAGGTGAACGAACGCTTGCGCGGCAGGGTTAATGGGAGGTTGACGAGGTCTGCTGGTGCGCGGGCCATCATCGCTGCGGAGTGCGGCCCTTACGGCTTCCGCTTGGACGCCGGATTGCGAGACGTGTGAAACACGGCGATGATCTCGACGGCGTCGCCATCGTCGATATAGATCACGATGTAAGGCAGACCCGGAACAGAAAATTCACGGGTTCCGGTTTCCTTCACGAATCGGCCGGACATGGCAACTTGCCGATCACATTGTAGATGATGTGATGGATGCGTTGCACCACGCGCTTGGCGGCGGCTTCGTCATGCTGGGAAATGTAAGCGGCAATGGCCTCGATGTCGTCGCGCGCCTCTTCCCGGAAGCGGACGCTTGTCACGGGCCAGCGCCGTAACGGGCGAAAAACGCTTGCATTTCACCGTCATCCACGATGCGGCGCGGCCCAGCGAGGCGCTGCTTAATTTCAGCGCGTTGATCGCTATTGAGATGAGGCTCGCTGAATTCGGCGACCCGTTCCAGGATTTCGGCGGCGATCACACTCTGCGCCGCCTCGGGCAATTGCCGCAACGCAATCAGGGCGTCGTCAAGGGTGAGCGAAGATTGCTGTTCCATCTGGACTGTTTATCATCTCACAAGGCAAAAATCGACACGGAGTTTCGATGCCCTCACTTCCCCAGCCCCGCCAGCTGCTCGTCGATGTAGGCGAGGTCGGCCTTCCAATCTGCATTGTCCGGCGACAGTGCGGCGAGCCGGGCGCTGATTTCCCGCGCGGCGGCGAATTCTGCGCGGGCGGTGGTGGCGTCGCCCGATTTGCGCGCAACATCCGCGATCCTCATATGGCTCACCGACAGATCACGCTGCCAGCCGGCATTGCCGGGGTCGGACTTGGCGAGACGCTCGAAGATGGCGAGGCTGTCGCGGTAGCTCGCCAGCGCGGCCGTGAGGTCGCCTTGCGCTACCTGCACGTCGCCGATCTTCTCGAACGACACCGACAGATCGCGCTGCCAGCCGGCATTGCCGGGGTCGGACTTGGTGAGGCGCTCGGCGATGTCGAGGCCGTCGCGGTAGGTAGGAGAGGAAAGCGACGTATTTGAAAGCGGCGGTTTCGGCTGAGACGGGCGCGGGCATGCGGACCCCCACTCTTGCGGCATGTGCTTATCTTCGCCCATTCTCGCTTGGCGCTCAAGACCCGGTTGCCGTGGTGGAACGCCGTTGGGTGGCGCTGAGCGCAGCGAAGCCCACCTCGGCCACCACGCGCGGGGTGGTGGGCTTCGCTGCGCTCAGCGCCACCCTACTGTCCGCTGACCGACCCACAAAGTTCATGGGCCGGTTTGGCCAGCCCCTCAGATGTGCTACGCTTCCTCGCGCGGCCGTTCACCAATCGGGCCCAATCTTGGCTTAGCGCAGAGCGGCTTGCCGGGGAGATGTGTCATGATGCGGATTGGCGTGGGTGTGACGGCGCGTCGTTTGGCGTGGTCGATGGCCTTGGCGGCTGGACTCTGCGTCGGGTTGGCCCGGGCCGAGGATGCGCCTGCAACCCCTGATCCGGCGCCAGCCCAAACCGCCGAAGCCGCCGATCCGCGCGCCGACGATCCCTCGTTCCAGCAGGCCGCCAAGCTTCTCCGCGCTATCGACGCCATCTTGCAGGATACGGCCCAGAACCGTGCTGACGCCAAGAAGCTGCCGAGCAAGGACGAGTTCCTGCTGCCGCCGCTGTTCTCCGAGACCAAGGAAAGCCGTGGGGCGCACATCAAGGATCTGCTGGATTCCGCGCTCGGCATCGTTACCGATGTGCCCATCGTCGATCTGCAAAAGAAGCTGGAAGACGCGCGTAAAGCCATCCGCGACGGCGATGCGCATATGGCCGATCTCAACCGGCGCAAGCTGAGTGCGCCCAAAGAAGCGCCCCTAGCGGGCTATCTCAACGACACTCAGGACAGCCTGGCGCACGAGATCGAGACGCAGGACAAGGCCAACGCCGGCAAGAAGGCCGAGATTGCCACCACCAAGGCCGAGATCGGCGATGCGCTGGCCAAGGCCGGCATCACGATGAGCCAGGATCAACTGGACCTGCTGCTGGACAGCGTGCTGTCGGGCGATCTGGTGCGCTTAGTCGCCGTGTTCAATTCGGCCAAGCTGATCGATGAGCAACTCGGCAAGGGGATTCAAACCGGTAACGGCGATCTCTCGGCGGCGCGAAAATTCTTCGCCATGCACGCCGCGTTGTTCGCCATGCTGGTGCACGCCCAGGACACACTGATCGGCAAGATCGACGAGGTCTACCTGCCGCGGCTGAAAGCGATCGGCAAGGACGTGGCCGAGGCCCGCGCCGATACCAAGAAGTTGCTGAAGGACCAGAACCGCGAGGACCAGAAGAAGGCGCTGGAAGCCAACCTGAAGAGCCAGGAATTCGCCGATGAGGTGATGGCCTATTATCGCGGCTATCTCCTGCAGCAGCGCGAGCAGCTGGCCGCCGCGCGCATAAAAGCCGCCAAAGACCTGAAGATCGCCGACAACACCTATGAGACGGTGGAGGCCAGTTTTCAGCTGAAACAGCTCATCAAGGACGCCAAGGCCAGCTTCGAAGCCATCCAGAAGCTGGAGACGCCCGGCTTCGAACAGATCTTCCAGAACCAGGAACTGCGCCAGGAGTTCGACAATCTCACCCGCAAGCTGGACGTGCCGGCGAGTTGAGGGGAGCCGTTATCGGCTCACGCATCACGCCGTGCCGAAGATGACCCCGGGTGGGATTTTGCGCGCCCAGGCTTCACGCCGGCGCGCTGTGCAGTCCCCACCGGGGGATCGGCACGATTGCCGTCTTTTGCGAACGGACTGAGGCCCAGCCAGCTCTGCATCGCTTTGGCGATCGCGGCGTCGCCAATGAGTTCGATGCCCCCGCCATCGACCTCGCGCTGCACCGTGGACAGCCCCATCCAGACTGCCGTCATGCTGCGCAATTTGCTGCGAACATAGAGATCGATGTCGAATCCGGGATGCACGGAGCATAGGTCGACTTCGCCGTCATCGATCACCAGCCACCAGGATTGCTTGGCCGGATCCAACTCGGGATAGAGAAAGTGAATGGTGCAGCGTTTGGGGGGAAGCGGGGTTGGGTCGAGGTGACGGCGCATGTCCCACATTAGCAGCGAGGGGTCTAAATTCTTCAGGGACAGCGAGGACTCGATCCAGCGCTGCCCCCACATGCCAAGCGCCATGACGACGGGGCGAAGATTCTCTCCGGCGGGCGTCAGTTGGTATTCGAACG
>JAYUAJ010000143.1:0-2159 GCA_043741375.1 Hyphomicrobiaceae bacterium
GGTCGGAGCCAGCAGCCGCCCCTCACCGAGCGCGTGGCTCTTGGCTCCCAAAAAGTCGCCTGCCCATTTTTGTTTTGCGCCTCCGCGCAGGTGACGCGCGCTCCTCTCCCCGCGAAGAGGCAGGGAGAGGTAAGAGCCTCACTCCCAGCCAAAGCCCGTCTTTGGGAGCGACCTGGCACCAAACCGCTCGGCGGTGTTGGCGACGGGACGGCCGCCGCGGCGCCAGTAGAAGTCGCAAGCCGGGTCGTTGTCCGTCAGGGCCCAGACGATCAGCCCGGGAAGGCGCAAATCGTCGAGCCGTTGCCGGGCGCTTTCGAACAGGCGCTCGCCCAGACCGAGGCCATGAAACTCCGGCGCCACATAGAGCTCATAGATCTCGCCGCGGTGCTTGCCGGCGACGCGCGAGGGTCCGAAGGTGGCGTAGCCTGCGGTTTGGCCGCCCGCCTCGGCGACGATGATGTTGCGCGGGCGCTTCAAGTTTTCGCGCCACCATGGCAGTCCGCGGCGGCTGATCATGGCGGTCAGCTGATGATGCGGAATGATGCCGGTATAGGCAAACAGCCAGCTGTCACGGAAAACGCCCGCCAAAGCCCTGGCGTCCCGGAGGCGGCCGTCGCGAACGGATGCGTACTCGTCCAACATGGTTGCACATCCTATGCTGAGTTTTATCGCGCTGTCACGGGTACAATGTTGGCCGGACCCGAAGGAGATGCCTCATGAACGACCTCCATCCGGTAAGTTTCGCCGATGCCGTAAAAGTCTGGACGCGTATCGGGCTGCTCTCGTTCGGCGGGCCGACGGCGCAGATCGGGCTGATGCATCGCATCCTGGTCGATGAGAAGAAGTGGCTCGATGAGACGCATTACTTGAGCGCGCTCAGCTTCTGCATGCTGCTGCCGGGGCCCGAAGCGATGCAGCTGGCGACCTATGCGGGGTGGCGGCTGCATGGCCTGAAAGGCGGCTTGGCGGCGGGGCTGCTGTTCGTACTGCCGGGAGCGGCGGTGGTGTTGGCGCTGTCGATGATCTATGCGGCCTACGGCAATGTGCCGGTGATCGAGGCGATCTTTTTCGGCATCAAGGCGGCGGTGCTGGTGATCGTGGTCGAGGCGCTGCTGCGGATTTCCAAGCGGGCGCTGAAGGGGGGCGAGCACTGGATCATCGCCGGGCTGTCGTTTGTCGGCATCTTCTTTCTCGGGTTGCCGTTTCCGCTGCTGGTGCTGATTGCTGCCGCGTACGGGTTTTTGCGCAGCAGCGCCGGTCGTACGGCCGCGGTGGCGTGGCCGGCCATATCGCCCGGCGATTCGGTGCGCACCGTTGCCGTCTGGCTGGCGATCTGGATCGCACCGCTGGCGCTGATCGCGGCCCTGTTCGGCCGCGATCATGTCCTGACGCAGCTCGCCTGGTTCTTTTCCAAGCTCGCGGTGGTCACGTTCGGGGGTGCCTACGCCGTGCTGGCCTACATGGGGCAGGACGTGGTCGAGCACAGCCATTGGCTGGGCGCCGGGCAGATGATGGATGGGCTGGGTCTGGCCGAGACGACCCCGGGGCCGCTCATTCTGGTGACGGAGTTCGTCGGCTACCTGGCGGCTTTCGCGCACGGGACAGGCAACGCGGTTCTCATGGGCCTGCTCGGCGCGTTAGTCGCGCTGTGGGCGACGTTCGCGCCCTGCTTTCTGTGGATTTTCGCCGGCGCGCCGTACATCGAATGGATGAATGCGCAACCGCGCCTGAAGGGGGCGCTGAACGCCATCACGGCGGCGGTGGTCGGTGTGATCCTGAACTTGGCCGTCTGGTTCGGGCTGCACGTGTTCTTTGGTACGGTGACGCTGACGGAGGCTTGGCGGCTCAGGTTCTGGCTGCCGGCGCTGACGACGCTGGATTGGCGTGTGGTCGCGTTGGCCGCCATCAGCGCCGTGCTGTTGTTACGCCGGCACTGGAGCATCCCGAGCGTGCTTGGCGTGGCCGCCGGACTGGCGCTGGTCTTGAAGCTGGCCGGGATTTAGAGCGCTATTCCAGCATACCAAGCGCCGCCATGTAGGTCGCCAGAATTGCTTCTTCCTCAAGGCGCGCGTTCTGGTCCAGGCGGCGCAGCGAGATCACTTTGCGCAGCGCCTTGGTGTCGAAGCCGTTGGACTTGGCCTCGGAGTAGACATCCTTGA
>JAYUAJ010000144.1:0-2156 GCA_043741375.1 Hyphomicrobiaceae bacterium
GTGACCACATGCAGCCAGGCGCCATACATGGTCGGCAGCGGGCCAATAAGCAGCACCGGCAACCAGGAGCCAAAATAGAGCGCCAACAGAATAACGGCGACATGGATGGCGAGCCAGACCCGCGCAGTGCCGAAGATTTTCGGCAGTTCCGTCCCCGGAATGAACGTCACCTCTTCGGGATCGAGCCGGCCGCTCACGTGCAGCATCACCTTCTTGAGGGTCGCCCAGGTCTGGGGAATGGCGAAGAACGCGCCGATCACCTTCAGGATGACAGTCGGACGCATAATGGCGATCTCGGGGTCGCGGCCGACGATGATGGTGTCGGTGTGGTGCCGCGAGTGGCTCCAGCGCCAGACCACGGGTTCGCGCATGATCATGAAGCAGGCGACGTTGTAGACAGCGTCGTTCATCCACTGGGTGCGGAAGGCGGTGCCGTGGCCACACTCATGCCAGCGCGAATCTGTGGATGAGCCATACAGCACGCCATAGGCCAGGAAGAACGGCACCGACCACCAGCTCGGATAGAGATAAATCGCCAGTCCACCGGTGACGGCAAAACTCAGTATCCAGAGCATGGTGTCGCGGATCGCCGGGACATCGTTGCGCTTGACCAGTTCCTTCATCTGGGCGCGCGGGATATCGCTTTTGTACCACTGGGCCGAGGCGAGCCCGAGTTCCAGGGCGTGGGCGGCATCGCGGCCGGTAAGGCTGTAATCGCGCTTGGCGGACGTGGCATTTGCAGCTGCTGTCATGGCGACTGTCTCGGTTGAAGTCTTGGGTGCCGGATAACGCACGTCTTTAGGGGTCGGACCGCCCGCCGGCAACGCTACGATGAACGAACCTATCAAATTGCATCATGCACCATCATTTGCTAAGAGACGGCACCGGATACGGGGTGACCGACGGACGCAATCGCTCGCTCCCTGATGCAACACAAACCGGCTGGACCCCCGTGGCCAAACGACCAACCATTGCCGACGTCGCGCGCGAAGCCGGCGTCAGCATAGCCACCGTCGATCGCGTCCTCAACCGCCGATTGCCGGTGAAGGAAGCGACCGTGTTACGCGTCGTTTCCAGCGCCGAGGCGATCGGGTTCCATGCTGCCGGATTGCTCAAGCAGCGCATTTCCGAAGTGCCGGCCCGCACCTTCGGTTTTCTGCTGCAGAAGCGCGACGACGAGTTCTATCAAGCCCTGGCACGCGAACTCGCCAACGCCACCAAGGCGGCCCGTTCCATCCGGGGTAAGCCGATTATCGAGTTCATCGACGACATGGCGCCAGTCACCATCGCTGCCCGTTTGCGCGAGGTGGGCAAGCGCGCCGATGCGCTGGCGATCGTCGCAGTCGACCATCCGCACGTGACCGCCGCAGTGGACGAACTGGCCGGCCAGGGCGTGCCGACATTCACTCTGCTGACGGATCTGACCGCGCCGAGCCGCG
This sequence comes from Hyphomicrobiaceae bacterium, assembly GCA_043741375.1. Taxonomy (GTDB): domain Bacteria; phylum Pseudomonadota; class Alphaproteobacteria; order Rhizobiales; family Hyphomicrobiaceae; genus JANYHF01. The sequence continues at coordinate 1,440 of JAYUAJ010000144.1, forward strand.
CCGGGTATGTCGGCCTCGACAGCCGAAAGTGCGGACGCACGGCGGCTTGGACGATTTCGCGGCTGGCGCGTGCGCCGGGCAAAGTCGCTGTGCTGGTCGGCACACACCGTTATCTCAATCAGGAAATCGCGGAGATCAGCTTCCGCACGTATTTTCGCGAACATGCGGCAGAGTTCCAGCTGCTGGAAACCGTCGCCGATCAGGAAGAGGACCGGCTTGCCTATGCCTCCATCCGCGAGTTACTGGCGGCGCATCCTGATCTGGTCGGGATCTACTTGGCCGGCGGCGGCATGAAGGGCATGATCGCGGCCTTGCGCGAGCATCGCGGGACCAAGCACGTCATTGCGGTGTGCAATGAGCTTCTCCCGGACATGCGGGCCGCGTTGATCGACGGCGTGATCGATCTGGTGCTCGGCACGCCGCTGGCGCAACTCGCCGCACGCACGATCGAAGCGATGGCCGACGCCGCCAATGGCAAGCAGGTCGAGGGCATGCGCCAACTTCAGTTGCAGCCGGAACTGTTCATCAGCGAGAATTTGTGAGGGTTGGAGACCAAGTCTCCGACATCGCCGCCGATTGGGGCCGGCCGGCCCAGGATCGGACGATTGAGCGGCATGTAAAGCTGGTCGGAGTGGGGAGATTTGAACTCCCGACCCCTAGTCCCCCAGACTAGTGCGCTAACCGGGCTGCGCTACACTCCGCCAGAACGCCCTTATG
>JAYUAJ010000145.1:0-2156 GCA_043741375.1 Hyphomicrobiaceae bacterium
CGAGTCTAGCAAAACGCTTGCGCCAACCCGGCTTGGCCGATGCTGGCACCACCATCACGGCCATGCGCATCGAGAACTTCTCGCCTGCTGTGGCCTATCGCTCTCAACGGCTCAAGGATTTGTTTGTGCCGTTCGGAGAGGTGCTCGAATTGGACCACTATCGCTCCCTCGCATTCTGGGAAGAGTTGCGCCAACTCTCCTTCCTGCAAGGCAGCACAACGCCGGTCTGGCGCATCTCCACGGCCCCTAAGATGGGCCCGCGGTTGGTCGAATCGATTTCGCGCTACCGGGCATGCGAGGCGGCCTATGACTGGTCCGGCGGCCTCATCTGGCTCGAGGTACCCGATTCAGGCGATGCCGGAGCAGACGATATCCGCCGGGTGGTGGCAACACTTGGTGGCCACGCCACACTGATCCGCGCCGAACCTCACGTGCGCCGCGCCGTAGAGGTCTTCCCCCCGCTGGAGGCCGCCGTGCAACGCCTCACCAACGGCGTAAAGAAATCCTTCGATCCGCTGAACATTCTCAATCCCGGCCGCATGTATGCGGGTTTCTAGGGCAAATTATGCAGACGAACTTCACGCCGCAGCAGCTTAGCGACCCGCGCATCAAGGAGGCGGATGAGATATTGCGCCGCTGCGTTCATTGCGGCTTCTGCATTGCAACGTGTCCAACCTATCTTCTCCTCGGAGACGAGCGCGACAGCCCGCGCGGCCGCATCTATCTCATCAAGGACATGCTGGAGAGTGGCGGCAAGGCGACCGAGGCGGTGGCTACCCATGTCGACCGTTGCCTGTCCTGCTTGTCCTGCGTGACCACCTGTCCCAGCGGTGTCGACTACATGCATCTGGTCGACCATGCTCGCAACATCGTCAATGAGACTCACGGCAGGTCGCTGTCTGCCAAGTTGGCTCGGCGCTTGTTGCGCAGCATGGTTCCGTATCCCGGACGGTTCCGATGGGCCTTGCGACTGGGATTGGCGTTCCGCGGCTTGGCCGGGACGTTGCAACGGCTGGGCTACACTGAAGTTGCCGCCATGCTGAAAATGGCGCCAGCCAGGTTCGGTGCGCGTTCCGAATACGGATTGCCTGGAACTTTCCCTGCCGTCGGTGGCCGCCGCCGCCGTGTCATCCTGCTCGGGGGCTGTGCCCAGAAAGTGCTCCGTCCCGCCATCAATGACGCGACCATTCGTCTGCTGACGCGCGCCGGCGTCGAGGTCGTTGTGCCTGAGGGCGAGGGCTGCTGTGGCGCGCTGGTCCAACACATGGGTCATGAGAGCGACGCCCGCGGTTTCGCCAAGCGCAACATCGAGGCCTGGGAGAAGGCGATCGACATGGGGCCGGTGGACGCCATCCTGACCAACACGTCGGGTTGCGGCACGACGGTGAAAGACTACGGACATATGTTCGCTGGCGACGCTCGTTACGCCGAGCGCGCCAAGCGCATCTCGGGCACGGCCGCCGACATCAGTGAGTATCTTGGCCGGCTGGATCTGGGTGCGCCACAACGCTGGTCGTCGCTGCGCATCGCCTACCAGAGCGCCTGCTCGCTTCAACACGGCCAACGCATAACCGACGCGCCGATGAAGATACTGCGCAACGCCGGGTTTTCAGTCACCGGTATTGCCGAGTCGCACATCTGCTGTGGTTCGGCGGGCACCTACAACATCTTGCAGCCGGAACTCTCGGCCGAGCTTCGCAACCGGAAAGCGGCCAACATCGGGGCCGCCAATCCCGAAATCGTTGCCTCGGGTAACATTGGCTGCATTACCCAGCTCAGCCCCGCCCTGCAGGTGCCGATTGTTCACACTGTCGAGCTGCTCGATTGGGCCTACGGGGGTCCCGCGCCAAAGGGGCTCGAGCGGTTCAATGAGCGCATGAGTAGCGTTCCGCTCGCCGCCCGCAAACCGATGGTGGCGGCCGAGTAGCCTCAGGCCAAACACATCAGATCGGGGTGTGCCTCAGCAAAGGCCGCCGCGCAGCCGATCAGCGCCGGCTTGTCCGCGACCACAACGTGCACGGCGATGGCTTTGGCGATCCGCTCTAGCGGCGGCTTGTCCTCGAAAGCGGCGCGGAACGGACCATTCAACAAGCGCGGCAGAATTTTGGGTGGAATGCCGCCGCCGAGATAAACACCGCCCTCGGCCCGCAGCGTCA
>JAYUAJ010000146.1:0-5213 GCA_043741375.1 Hyphomicrobiaceae bacterium
GCGCCGCCATCGATGGCGTGGCCACCATGGTGCCGACGCCGGCATTGTGGAACCAGCGCTGCAGCGCATAGCCCCAGGATTGCGGCACCGGCAGCCGCGCGGAAAGATAGTCGGGAAAGCGGGTGTGATAGCTGGTGGTAAAGGGATGGCCGTGGCGCAGACACCAGGCACGCGTCTGCAGGCCAATGGGGCCTTCTGTCGCAATATGTATGAAGTCAGGCCGCGTGCGGCGCCAATAGTCCTCGACGCTGCCCTCGGTGAGCACAGCCAGCCGGATCTCCGGATAGCTGGGAAGCGGTAACGTCGTGAACGGCGATGGCGTGAGGAACGACATCTCGGCCCCGAGCCGTGCCGTCTCTTCGGACAATCGCTCATACGTCCGCACGACGCCGTTTATCTGCGGACGCCAGGCATCTGTCGCAATGAGGACGCGCAAGACGTTCATAAGGGAGCCCAAATCGATCGCATGGTGCGTGTCTGGCGAGCCTCGACAAAAACCCATGCTCCGTCAAGCGCTTGCTAAGGTCAGGCCGCCAAGTCCACCGCCACCGGAGCGGCTTTAGGCGTGTGCAGCTTTTCGTGTTCGCGCATCCAGTCGATAATCTCGAAACTGCCATCCGCGTTCTCGCCGATCGCAGTCGCGCTTTCCACCCAGTCGCCGGTGTTGATGTACATGACGTCGCCCATCTGGCGCATGGCGACGTGGTGGATGTGACCGCAGATGACGATTTCGGCGCCTTGTTTGCGGGCTTCGCCGGCCAGCGCGCCTTCGAATGCGCTGATGAAATTCACCGCCTGCTTGACCTTGTGCTTCAGGAACGCTGACAGCGACCAGTAGCTCATGCCGGCCTTGCGGCGGGCGAAGTTGAGATGGGTGTTGGCCCACAGCGCGGCGGTATAGGCCTTGTCGCCCAACACCGCGAGCCACTTGGCGTAATGCACCACCACGTCGAACTGGTCGCCATGCACCACTAGCGCCTTTTTCCCATCTGCGGTGGTGTGGATCAGGCTGTCGATGATTTCGATGCCGCCAAACTTGGCGCCCACGTAGTCGCGCATCGCCTCATCGTGATTGCCGGGCAGATAGACAATGCGCGTGCCTTTGCGCACCTTGCGCAGCAATTTTTGCAACACATCGTTGTGCGCTTGTGGCCAGTTGGCTGAACGCCTGATGCGCCAGAAGTCCACGATATCGCCGACCAGATAGATGGTATCGGCATCGTGCAGGCGCAGAAACTCCAGCAGCAGCTCGGCCTGGCAGGCCTTGGTGCCGAGATGCACATCGGAAATGAACAACGTGCGGAAGCGGCGGGTTTCGCCGTCGTCTGTGTCCAACATGACTCCCCTCTCTCTTCTGGCGCCCGGCGCGACCAGAGGCGAGCATTGCAACAGCTTCATGACAGGTTGCGATTGGCGCTGTCAAACCTGGGGGTAACGACGCGGCGGCGTCGGACGCTGGCTGGCTAGGATCGCCAGGGGTCCCGCAAAAGAAAAGGACCGGCCTGGTTCCCCCCCAAGGCCGGTCCTTCTCAGCCAGACCGCAGTGCGTAAACGCCCGCAGTCCCCCCCAAAAAACCAATCGAACCCTGCAAGTCAACGCTGTCAGTCCGATAAGTCAGTTGGATATATTAATTGCGTTGAAGTTGCAACAGCTTGTTGACCCGGCGACGGAAGCACGGAACAAGCCGGCCTCATCCTTGACAATTGTTCGAATCACCCGGATTTCCGCCACCTCATGTTTCAACTCCCTTGACCTTGATGGAGAATTTGGCCCCTCAGACTATCTGGCACTATCAATGTCTCAATCCTGGCAATGCCAGGATAGGTCTCCAGCAACCACGTGCCGAACCAGTTGAGCGAGCCGGTGAGCATGAGCAGGCCGGTTACCACCAGCGCCGCGCCCATGATCTTTTCCACCGTTCCAAGATGCCGTTTGAACCTGTGCATGAAGCCCAGGAACGGTCCAATCGCCAACGCGGCCAGCAGGAACGGAATGGCCAGTCCCATCGAGTAGGTGAACAACAGCCCCACGCCCCGGGCGAGACTGGCCGTACTGCCGGCCACCGTAATGACCGCGGACAGGATGGGGCCGATGCAGGGTGTCCAGCCGAACGCGAAGGCCAATCCAACCACATAGGCGCCGAGCAGCGAGGCCGGCTGCGTACTGCTGTGGTAACGCGCCTCGCGGTACAGTAGCGGTATGCGCAGCCAGCCCAGGAAGTGCAGCCCAAATAGGACAATGACGGCACCCGCTACGATGCCCAGGACGCCGCGCCACTGCAACAACAGCTGGCCGATCAGGGAAGCGCTGGCGCCTAGCGCCACGAATACGGTCGTGAACCCCAAGACGAACGCGAGCGCTGCCATCGCAAGACGCACGCGGGCGGCCCGGTCGAAGCCGGCCCCTCCATCCGACATGGCCTCGATGGAGGTGCCGCCGAGAAATCCCAGATAGGGTGGCACAAGTGGCAGCACGCAGGGGCTCAGAAAACTTGCCAACCCGGCCAGCAGTACACCGAAATAGATTTGCAGTTCCGCCATTTACCGGTCTCCGAGGGCTGGCCCATCCGAAAGCCACACTACGGCGGTAGCCCTAACAAGTCCGTTCAATGCCGGTCAAATGGGTGTCAATTGTGGGTGACAGGGGGGTGACGACGCTCACTTGCTCAACACCGCGCACGGCTCACCCAAATAGTTGTTGCAACTGCGCTCAGCCAGCGTTGGGTCGACCAGCGGCTTGGGTTTGCTCGCGACGGCCAATTTGGCTTTCGAAGCCTTGAGCGGCGGCCGTGACGGGGCAATCGCATCCAGACTGATTGTCTCCGCCTTGACACTAGCCGTCCTAAGTGGCTTCAGAACCCGCGGCACGATCGCGAGCGACTTAACCGTCGGCCGCGGCAAATTTGGTGCGGTTGCCGGTTGAAGATCAGCGGCCAGCGGCGTGGTCGAGGCCACCGTCTCCACGTCGGCTGGTAGCGTTCCGGTCGTCGCGTAGCTGCGTCCGAGGATTGCGTCCGCATTGCCGGGGTCCAGCTGCAGCGCCCGATCAAAGTCGATCCTGGAGGTATCGTACAGCCGGCGTGACAGCGACAGGCTACCCCGGCTGACATAGGCACGGGCATATTGGGGATCGAGCGCAATGGCGCGCGTAAAATCGGCCTCGGCCTCGTCGTAGTTGCCCAGCGCCGCATAGGCCGTCGCCCGGCCATTGTAAGCGGTGGCGTCGCCTGGATTGCGGGCGATGACAGCATCGAAGTCCTCGGCTGCCAGCGCCGGTTCACCGATTTCGAGATAGCTCAGGCCGCGATTATAGTAGGCCACCATCAACCCCGGATCGAGACCGATCGCATAGCTGTAGTCGGCGATCGCGCGATCGGTTTCGCCCATTGCGATGAGAGCGAGCCCGCGGCCGCTGTAGGCCTCGGCCAATTTGGGCTCACGCGCCACAAGTCCATTGCAACCCGAGAACTTGAGTTCGGCATCGACACTTTGCGCACACAGGGCAAAATCACCGGCGTCGGCCGGTTCGGCCGCTACCGTCGCTAGCAGAATTGCAAGTAGCGGCCATCTCATTGCGTGCGCCCTTAACCATCCCGGCCTGCCGGCCGACCGTCGGTGTGCTCAAAAAACTGGTACGGACGCTGCGACTCACTCGTAAGTGTACTAAATTTTTGAACACACTGCCAAATCCCTCGCAAAACGTTGGTCGGATCGGCTCGCCGGGGCCTGCAATCGAAGCATCCGTGTTACCGTTTTCGTTCAATCCGCCTTGTCTGTTGGGGGCGATCTGGGATACTTGCCGACAGCTTTGATTCTCAGGCGCCGAAGGGGGCGCCGACGACCATGTCCACCTTCGATGACCGGCAGACCCGCGATAAGCTGAGCCAGCTCCGCCTGGAGCACCGCCAACTCGACGACGCCATCGCGGCGGCGGAAGCCGAAGGTTCGCCCGATCAGTTGACCCTGCGCCGGCTGAAGAAGCAGAAGCTGAAGATCAAGGACGAGATGAAGCTGCTGGAAGCCAGACTACATCCCGACATCATTGCCTGAGGCCGGTAGGGTGGGCTGAGCTTTTCGCGAAAGCCCACCGACTCGCGACGCTGCAGTGCATATCTTGCGGAAAATGCTCTATCCGCCGCCGTCCCTCTTCGACCTCAACCCCGCCCAATAGTCCAACCGCTTCCTGATCTCGCGCTCAAACCCCCGATCGGGCGGGTCGTAGAAGGTTTCGCGCGGCAGTTCGTCCGGAAAGTAGTTTTGGCCGGAGAACGCCTCGGGCGCGTCGTGGTCGTATTCGTAACCGGCGCCGTAGCCCTCGTCCTTCATCAGGCGCGACGGCGCGTTCAGGATAACTTTTGGCGGCGACAGCGAGCCGTGTTCCTTGGCCGTGCGCATGGCACCCTTGTAGGCACGATAGACCGCATTGGATTTGGGCGCGGTGGCCACATACACGCAAGCCTGCGCCAGCGCGAGTTCGCCTTCGGGAGACCCCAGGAAATCGTAAGTGTCCTTGGCCGCGAGGCATTGCACCAGCGCCTGCGGATCGGCCAGACCGATATCCTCGACGGCCATGCGAACGAGGCGCCGGCAAAGGAACAGCGGGCTTTCGCCGCCAACCAGCATGCGGGCGAGCCAATATAGCGCGGCGTCAGGATCGGAGCCGCGCACCGATTTGTGCAGCGCGCTGATCAGGTTGTAGTGGCCGTCACGCGATTTGTCGTAGAGCGGAGCGCGGCGCTGGACCAGTTTGGTGAGGGCCTCGCGGGAGAGGGGCTTGGAGCCTTTGCCAGCGGCGGCGAACACCTCTTCGGCGAGGTTGAGGATGGTGCGCCCGTCGCCGTCCGCCATGCCCACTATGGCTATGCGAGCTTCAGCATCCAGGGCGAGCGGGCGGCCCTCCAGCGCCTCCGAGCGCACCAGCAGCTTCTCCATCGCCGCATCGTCGAGCCGGTTGAAGGTCAGCACCTGTGCGCGCGACAGCACGGCGGGGTTCAGTTCGAAGGAGGGATTTTCGGTGGTCGCGCCCACCAGCGTGATGGTCCCGTCCTCCATATGCGGCAGAAAACTATCCTGCTGCGAGCGGTTGAATCGGTGAATTTCGTCGATGAACAGCAGAGTGCCCTTGCCCACCTGACGGCGCACCTTGGCCTTGTCGAAGGCCTTGCGCAGCTCCGCGACGCCGGAAAAGATCGCGGACAGCTGCTCGAACTCAA
>JAYUAJ010000147.1:0-12018 GCA_043741375.1 Hyphomicrobiaceae bacterium
CCAGCGCGCTCCCGAAAGCCTGCAGCCTTGGCTCAGATTCTGGTTATTGGCGACGATCGCGCGCTTGGCATAGTCGGCACAAAAGCCCTGTTTGCCGCCAATCTCTGCGACGACCTCGGGCGGCTTCAGGCCCGAAATGCAGCAGGCGTTTTTTTGCGCGGGGCCGGCGGCGTACTTCAGCCGGCACTGTCCGGGCCCGCGAATGAAGGTCCAGGCCTGGCAGCGTTGATCGTTGCCGCACGCCTCGGCGCAGGCGCGCGCGCCGCGCGGTCCCGCGATCACGAAGGCATCGTAGTCGTTGGCCATCAAAATCGTCTCGGGCATCAGGGCTGGACGATCGTCAGCAACCGCCGTACTCGACGGAACGCCAAACAACCAAACCAGGGCAATCAGCCCAAGAATGCAGCGCATCGCTGGCGGGAACGTCATCGGCTTAAGGTTGGACATCGTAAAAGCAGCCTTCCGGGAACCTGGCGCATAGATCAGAACTTGAAGATCAGTCGAAACCGCTTGCGGTCATCGGCGCATTGGCCGAGCGCAGCCTGGCGCGTCTGCAGCTGGGCCTGACGATCCGTTGGACTGTGCGTGCGGCACCAGCGATAATGCGTTGCTTGATCGTCCGTCCACTGCGGGCCAGCGAAGGCGGGGCCACAACGATCGCGAACTGACTGCACGAACTGGGAGACCGCCTGGGCAGCATAGGCCTGGCAGCCCTGGTCGCGATCGCCGCCACCGCTGCTCAGGCATTCCTGCAACTGCTGCTCACGGCCTGCGATCTGATCACTCACCTGGCTCGCGTTGGCCGATTGGCAGAACCGCACGTGGTCATTGTACGAGCCACTCCATTGCGGCCCGGCAAAACCGCAGCGGCCGGCCTCATTGGTCTGTGCCTCGGCGACCGACATGCGGCCGTAGTGATCGCAGACCAACGATTTGGTGCGGCCCGTCACCTTCTGGCAGGCGTCCAGCGACTGGCGGCGCTCTTCGGTTTCACGGTCGCGACGGCGCGGCGAGCTGTCCAGGCAGCGCGTGTTCAGCTCGGCATAGTCGCGCGACCACACTGGGCCGGTCAGGCCGCACTGACCTGAGATGTTGATATTGTTGGCGTCGACGGCATCACTGGCCCATTTGGCGCAATCGCGCTCGTCCGGATTAACGCGGGCAGGCTCAACCTTCGGCGGCTCCTTGACGCCAGATACGCAGCAGGGGTTCGGCCGTGGCGGAACAACGCTGCTCTTCAAGCGACACTGGCCTGGCGCGGTGAGATAGGTCCAGGACTTGCAGCTGGCGTCGCTGGTGCACTCGGCTTCGCACGGCCGCCAGTCCGTACCGCCAATATAGAACTGGGCATAGTCGTCGCCGAGCCTGACCTGCCCCTGCTCGGCAGCGGTTGCGCCTCCCGCCAACACCAGCAGCACCGCAATGACGCCAGCCAGCCAGCCGGTTCGTGAAAGGATCAGCAATCAAGCCTCCCAAAGCATGTTTTCGAGAGTTTCAGGCGACGATTGCGGCACCGCCATGGCGTGGGCTTCAAATCCGTGAACGGATTCAAGCTTAAGCTTGATGCGGAATTGTCACAATCGACGGACCGGGGGTGAAAAATAACTGTGGATATGGTCAGGCTGTTGTTATTAGAATGTTCGTGCGCGATCTCCAAGGGTGCTGCGTTGGGAGAGTGTCATGGGACTGCATGATGTCATTGCGGCTGGTCATCAGGGGCAATGCTTCGCCCTGCTGGCGCGGCGCTTCATGATCAGCGAACGGCAGGCCGCCATCGCCGTGCAGCGGTTGTTGCCCGCGCTTGCTGAACCGTTCGATAGCTGGGTTTCCACGCCCTTGGGCCTTGACGCGTTTCTCATGGGACTCAGCCGGGGTGGCCATGATCGCACCTTCGAGAACGCGGCCATCTTCAACAATCAGTTCGAGCGCGACCGGGGTAATCAGCTTCTGGCGCAATTCCGGCAGGCGCGCGAAATCGAGAGTGCGGAAATCGGCCGGGCGGCAACGGCGAGCGGCGTATCGTACCGAGTGCTGCTGCAGTTGATGCCATTTGTGGCACTGTTCATGGTTGCGGGGTTGCGCGCCACGTTAGAGCAACCGGCGCGTGAGATCCTGGCGCGGCGGCTCGGACCGCTGCAGGCCAAGTCACCCGATCCGTTTGCCGATCTGGCTCAATTGGTCCGTGACGACGCCCGCGGATCCAGAGGAACGGCCCTGGGCGGTCTATTCGGCGCGCTGCTCGGCCGTAGGTCGGTATCGGCCGGCGCGTCCGCTCAGTAAGCAAGCTCCGAGAATGCCCGCGTTGCGTCGCCCGCCCACGAACCGTGGAAGTGCTGCAAGACGCGATCCGCACTGGTTTTGCCGCTGCCGACGATGTCCTGGAGCAGTCGCAAATGGCGTTGCTCGTCGTTCCCGGCGCCGTCCAGGAGCTTACGTCGCTTCAGGCCAGCCTCGGCAATCCGAACCACCTGTCGGGAGATTTCCAGCACTGTCGTGTTACGAAATGGGGTGTGTAGCGCCTGCACCGGCACCGCATTGCGAATGCTCTGGCGCTCAGCCGCCGTCCAGTCCTTGACGAGATCGTAGGAGGCATCGAGCGACGTCTGATCATACAGCAACCCGACCCAAAGCGCGGGCAGTGCCGAAACACTCTCTGGCGAGCCAACATCGGCGCCACGCATTTCCAGGAACCGCTTCAAGCGCACCTCTGGAAACAACGTCGACAGATGATCCGCCCAATCCTCTATGGTCGGCCGTTCACCCGGCAAAACGTCGAGCTTACCGGCCATGAAGTCGCGGAAACTCTTGCCCGAAGCATCGAGATAGCGGCCGTTGCGGTAGACGAAGTACATCGGCACATCGAGCGCGTAGTCAACATAACGCTCAAAACCCATGCCTGACTCGAAGGCGAAGGGCAGCATGCCGGTGCGTTGTTTGTCCGTATCCAGCCAGACGGCGCTGCGGAAGGTCTGATAGCCGTTCGGCTTGCCTTCGGTGAGCGGCGAATTGGCGAAGATCGCAGCGACGATGGGCTGTAGCGCCAGCGACACGCGCAATTTCTTGACCATGTCGGCTTCGCTCGAGAAATCGAGATTAACCTGCACGGTACAGGAGCGGTACATCATATCGAGGCCGAGCTTTCCGACCTTGGGCATATACGCCGTCATGATGTCGTAGCGGCCCTTTGGCATGCGCGGGGTCTCGGCGCGCGTCCAGACTGGCGAGAACCCGAGCCCCATGAAGCCGACGTCGAGATCGTCGCCGACGGCGCGCACTTGGGCCACATGTTCGGCCATCTCGGCGGCCGTCTCATGCACAGTCGACAGCGTCCCGCCCGACAGCTCCAGCTGGCCGCCAGGCTCCAAAGACACCGTGCCGCCTGGCTCGCCGGCAGGCCGCGTCAGGGCGATGATATGCTCGCCTTCCATGACCGGCAGCCACCCGAAGCGCGCGATCAGACCTTCCAACACGGCGCGCACGCCCGACGGGCCGTGATAGGCCAATGGACGGTGAGTCTTGCGATGAAACCCGAACTTTTCATGTTCGGTGCCAATGCGCCAAGCAGCCGCCGGCTTACAACCAAGCTCAATGTGCCGCACGAGATCGTCGCGCGAGCCGATCGGCGCGCTGACGCCGCCGTCCTGCTTGGTCGACATGAGTTGGGGTGCTCCTTGGCCCGGCGTCCGCCCCAAACAATGAGAGCGTCTTGTTCGCCGTTATGGCTGCGAGGTAGTCACGATACAAGACAAATGCAAGCACTTGCATTCATACACAAACGGGAACGCTCAGCGGCGCCTAATAGATCAGCCGCTTGCGCAGCAGCACTTCGTCAAGGCCATCAACGATCAGATCATCCAGGAGGCCGACACGTGCGAACCCGGCAACTTCATACAGGGCCAGGGCCGGCGCGTTGAACGCAGATCCGCAGACCCAGAGGTTGCGCGCCCTGATCGCGCGCCCTTCGGCCTCGAAGGCGCTCACCAGCCAGCGTCCATGGCCTTGGCGCTGAAAGGCTGGCAACACCGACAAGTGCAACAGATAGGGGCCGAGTAGCCAATCGTTACGCACCGCCATAGCGCCTGCCGGCATGCCGTCGACCAGAAGGCACCGGCACCGCGTCAACGCATCATCAGCGCGCAACAACCCCGCCATGAGGCGCTGCGAGCTGCTGCCGATGCGCCGCCAGGGGTCCATCGCGGCAAGTTCCGGCGCTAGCGCTTCCGCCCATTTGGGCGTCATCGGCGCCAGATCGGCGCGTCCAACTGTGGGCCTGTCCGCCACTCAGCCGTTGCCCGAGCCAAACAATCCAAAGAGATCAGCGCCATCCGGCGCAGACTTCGTACGCCTGCGGGCGCGCGCGGGTTTGGCCGCCGGCGCGCTTAAGTCGCCTACAGACGAGCCTCCAGCTGGCGCCTTGACGTTGGTCGCAGCTTGCCCGTCCAGCACTGGCTTGGCGACCGCATCGACCGGATGGTCGTACCGATCAAGATCGCCCGGCTTTTCGTTGTAGCACTCCTGCGCGACCACGGGCGTTCCGGCCGCCAGCAGCTCGCTGACGGTGACGAACTGATAGCCCTCAGCCTTCAGCTTCGGGATCAGGATCTGCAGCGCTTCATTGGTGTGCACGCCACGGCCGTTGGCATGGCCGATGATGATCGAGCCGGGGTGCACCTTGTGCATGACCTCCTTGACGATCATGTCAGCAGTCTGCGCCGCCACCGGATCGGCCATGGCGATATCCCACTGGATTTCCAGCAGCCCCTGCTCGGCGACCGCCTTCAGGCCGGCCGCATTGCAGGCGCCATAGGGAAACCGGTAGAGACCGATGCGTTGCGGAATGCGGGAATAGGCCTCCTGCTGGCGCGCCGAGCACTGATTGCTTCCAAGTTGATCGCGCAACTGTTCGTAGGCCGCTTGGGTTCGCAATATTTCGCGCACCGTCACTTCGGGGGCTACCCGTCGCTCGTTGGCATGGCTCCAATTGTGATTGCCCAGCTCGAAGCCAGCATCCGCCATCAGCTGCTGCGAACGCTCGGGATGATCGAGCAGCCACTTGCCGCCGGCAAAAAAGGTGGCCTTGGCGCCGAGCTTGCGCAGCGTATCGACGATATCGCCGTCGTAGCCGGTGATCTGGCCGTGCGCCTCGCAAAGATCGAACGTCAGCGCGATCAACTTTCGGCCATCGGCGATCTTCACGCTTCGGATCGAGCCCGCGAATGGCGCCGGATCTGCCGGTTGCATGGCCCGAATGATCGGTTTGGTGTCGGGCGCGCCGTCGAGTTTTACGATTTTGCGCTCGCCTGGCTTGGCGCTGATCTCCGCTGGCGCCCAGCATTGGGACAACAGCGCGCCAGCTCCAGCCTGCGCCGGCCCCGCCGCCAGGGCGAGCCCAACGGCTGCTGCACTTAGTCCAAGACGTGCGAAAATCATCAGTGATTGTCTCTCGGCAAACCCTTGGTCTGAGCGATCCGCTGGTATTTAACCGCCGGTTTCAGGACCATGCCGTTATTGAGCTGATCGACCATACCGCGTTGAATCTCCTGCCAAGGTGTCTGATGTGCGGCAAAGGGATGGCCGCCTTTGGCCGCAAGATCCTTGCGCCGAGCATCTAACTCCCCGGGAGTTAAAAGAATGTTCGCCTCGCCCTTCTTCAGATCGATTCGCACCTTGTCACCCGACTTGAGCAGAGCCAGACCGCCGCCTGCGGCCGCCTCGGGCGACGCGTTCAAAATTGAAGGCGAACCCGATGTGCCCGACTGCCGCCCGTCGCCTATGCACGGCAACGAGGTGACGCCGCGCGCGATCAAAGCCGCTGGCGGCTGCATGTTGACGACCTCGGCTGAGCCGGGATAGCCGATAGGGCCAACGCCGCGAATGACCAGGATGGTGAATTCGTCGATGCCCAGTTTGGGGTCCTCGATGGAATTGTGGTAGTCCTCCGGTCCCTCGAACACGACCACTTTGCCTTCGAAGGCCTCGGGGTCCTTCGGGTTGGACAGGTAGCGTTTGCGGAATTCCTCGGAGATCACGCTGGTTTTCATGATGGCGCTGTCAAATAGCGTGCCCTTAAGGTTCACAAACCCCGCGCGGGTCTTGATGGGATTGCTCAGCGGGCGGATGACATCCTCGTTGATGATCTCCTTGCCCTCGCAATTGGCGCCGATGCTTTTGCCGTTGACGGTCAGGGCATCGGGGTTCGGCAGCAGTTTTCCGCGCATGAGTTCGGCCACCACAGCCGGCACGCCGCCCGCGCGGTGATAATCCTCGCCGAGATAGTCGCCAGCCGGTTGCAGATTCACCAGCAGCGGGATTTCCAGGCCGAATGTCTGCCAATCGTCATTGTTCAGCTCAACGCCGATGTGGCGGGCAATGGCGACAAGATGGATCGGCGCATTGGTCGAGCCGCCGATGGCGGAATTGACGACAATGGCGTTTTCGAAGGCTTTTCGCGTGAGTATGTCCGAGGGCTTCAGATCCTCATGCACCATGTCGACGATGCGCTTGCCGGTCAGATAGGACATCTGCCCGCGTTCGCGGTAGGGCGCCGGGATGGCCGCCGAGCCGGGCAGCTGCATGCCCAACGCCTCGGCCAGCGAGTTCATGGTGGTCGCCGTGCCCATGGTGTTGCAGTAGCCGGTCGAAGGGGCGGAAGTGGCGACCAGATCGATGAAGCCCTTGTAGTCGAGCTTGCCCTGGGCCAGCTCCTGCCGAGCCTTCCACACGATGGTGCCCGATCCGGTGCGCTCGCCGCGGTGATTGCCATTCAGCATCGGCCCCACAGAGAGGGCGATGGCAGGAATATTGACGGTGGCCGCCGCCATGAGACAGGCCGGCGTGGTCTTGTCGCAACCGATCATCAGCACGACGCCGTCGAGGAAATAGCCGTAAAGCGTCTCGACCAGGCTCAGGTAGGCGAGGTTGCGATCCAGCGCCGCCGTGGGACGCTTGCCGGTCTCCTGAATGGGATGCACCGGAAACTCGATCGGCACGCCGCCGGACGAAATGATGCCGTCGCGCACCCGTTTGGCGAGTTCAATATGGTGCCGGTTGCAGGGCGACAGGTCCGAGCCGGTCTGGGCGATGCCGATAATGGGCTTGCCGGACTGCAATTCGTCCGCAGTCAGGCCGTAGTTCAGGTAGCGCTCCAGGTAGAGCGCCGTCATGGCCGGATTGTCAGGATTGTCGAACCAGGCGCGCGAGCGGAGCTTTTTGGCCGGCGCCTTGGGGGCTTTTGGGTTCGCCATGGTCGTTTCCCTCATCGAATCTGATGTTGCGATTGAGATAACAGATACAGCGGTTGTGCGCCGTGCGCCACGGGACGAAAACGCCCGCCCGTCAGATCCAGCGCCTGACTTTTTGGCAATATGCGTCGTAGGCTGCGCCAAAACGGCGCTTGAGGTAGGCTTCCTCGCGATCGATGGCGAGTTGGCGCAGCGCGATCGGCATGAGGAGCGCGAGAATCAGCAACCAAGCCGATTCGAGCGCGAAGGCGAGGCCCACGAAGCCGACGACCGCGCCGAGGTACATCGGATTGCGCGTAAAACCGTAGACGCCATGGGTGGCGAGGGCTTTCGCCTGCCCGGTCGGATCAACGGTGGTGTCGATGCTGCGGAAGTGTGCAATGCCGGCGACGCCAATCGCAATGCCGAGCGTGAACAGCGCCCAACCTGCGCTGTGCCAGGCGCTATGGCGCGGCATGCTGGTGAGCGGCGCGACGCGTTCCAACAGGTAGGCGGCGGCCAAGGCGACGATATAAATGATCGGCGGCCAAGGCAGCCGGTTCGGCCGGTCGGTGGACGAGGCGGCAGGCGGATCGTTGCTGTTTTGCATTCCCCGCCAATAGCACAGATTGCGCCCGCATGCAGCCTATGGGACAAATCGGCAATGACGATTGCGCCGACCCCGCTGGACGTCGAATGGCGCATCGACCAGGCGCCTTGCGCGTATCCGTTGGCGGTTGAGGCCATGGAGGCCCGCGTCGCCGCCATTGCATCAGGGACGGCGCGCGAAATGGTCTGGTTGCTGGAGCATCCCCCGCTCTACACCGCCGGCACCAGCGCGCGCGACGCCGACCTGATCGCGCCCGCTCGCTTTCCGGTGCACCCAACCGGGCGGGGCGGTCAGTACACCTACCACGGCCCCGGCCAGCGTGTGGCCTATGTGATGCTGAACCTCGCGCAGCGCGGCGGCGACCTGCATGCCTATGTGAGCGGATTGGAGCGTTGGCTGATCGCCGCACTAAAAGACTTCGGCGTGCGCGGAGAAATTCGCAAAGGTCGTGTCGGCGTCTGGGTGACGCGCGGCGGAGTACGCGAAGACAAGATCGCAGCCATTGGCGTGCGGGTGCGGCGTGGGGTGAGCTATCACGGCGTCAGCCTGAACGTGGCGCCGGATCTAGAGCATTTTTCCGGCATAATCCCGTGCGGCATCCACGAGCATGGAGTGACGAGCTTGGCAGACCTCGGGGTCAGGGCGACTTTGGCCGAAGTTGACGCAAGTCTTCAGAAGCACTTCGCGGACAGTGTCCCAGCCCGCGATTCTGATGTGGGCAACAGGGGCACCTTGTAGGGTTCGTTAGGCGCACCCAAACGCACCGGGCGTGCAGGGCAGCGGTGCAATACGCTTGGCTATTGCACCCTACGGCTCGCGGAACCGGTTCGTGATCGGATAGCGCCGGTCGCGGCCGAAATTGCGCTCCGAAATTTTTACGCCGGGCGCGGCCTGGCATCGCTTGTATTCGGCCAGATAGAGCAGTCGCTCGACCTTTTTGACTGTGTCCCGATCGAAGCCCGCAGCGATAATGTCTGGTACGGATTGTTCGTGCTCGACCAGCCGCTCCAGAATCGCGTCCAGGATTTCGTAGGGCGGCAGAGAATCCTGGTCCTTCTGGTTCGGCCTGAGTTCAGCCGTGGGCGGCTTGGTGATGACCGTCTCCGGCATCACCGGCCCCTTCGGCCCCAGGGCGCCTTTGGGGCGATGCGCATTGCGCCAACGCGACAGGGCGAAGACCTGCATCTTGTAAAGGTCTTTGATCGGATTGAAGCCGCCATTCATGTCGCCATAAAGCGTCGCGTAGCCGACGCTCACTTCGGACTTGTTGCCGGTCGTGACCACCATCGGGCCGAACTTATTGGAGACCGCCATCAGCAACGTGCCGCGCACGCGCGATTGCAGGTTTTCCTCGGCGACGCCGCTCTGCGTGCCCTTGAAAAGGGGTTCGAGGCTCTCCGCAAAGCCTTCAACCGGCTTGAAAATGGAGACGACGTCATACCGCATCCCCAGCAGCCGGGCGCATTCGGCGGCGTCCTTTAAACTGTCGTCGCTGGTATAGCGATAGGGCAGCATCAGGCAGTGCACCATGTCCGGCCCCAGCGCGTCGACGGCCATGGCGGCGCAGAGCGCGGAGTCGATGCCACCCGAGAGGCCGAGCACCACGCCCGGAAAACCGTTTTTGTGCACATAGTCGCGCAGGCCCAGCACGCAGGCACGATAGGCCGACGCTTCGCCCTCCTCGATGAGCGCGCGTTCGCCCGGCTTGCAGACCCAGCCCGAGGGCGTGCGCTCCCAGTCCGTGACCGCCACCGCCTCTTCCCAGGCGGGCAATTGCACCGCCAGCGAACAATCCGCATTCAGCACAAAGCTCGCGCCGTCGAACACCAGTTCGTCTTGCCCGCCCACCTGATTGAGATAGACCAGCGGCAGTTGCGATTCCGTCACGCGGGCGACGGCGATGTTGGTGCGGATGTCCTGCTTGCCCAGCGCGAAGGGCGAGCCATTTGGGACCAGCAGGATTTCGCTGCCGGTTTCCGAGAGGCATTCGACCACCTCGTCCTTCCAGATGTCCTCGCAGATCGGGACGCCGAGCCGCACGCCGCGAAAGTCGATCGGGCCGGGCATGGGACCGGGAACGAAGATGCGCTTCTCGTCGAACACGCCGTAATTGGGCAAGTCCACCTTATGGCGCAGGCCGACGATTTTTCCGCCATCCAGCAGCGCCAGCGAGTTGTGCAGTTTTCCGTCGTCGACCCAGATCGTGCCGACGAGCACGCCCGGCCCACCATCGGCGGTGTCTTTGGCGAGGTCTTCGATGGTCGCGCGGGCGGCGGCCTGAAAGGCCGGCTTCAGCGCCAGATCCTCGGGCGAATAGCCGGTGATGAAGAGTTCGGAGAACAGGACGAGATCGGCCCCGGCCTTAGCGGCAGTCGCCCGGGCGGCGCGCATCTTGGCGGCATTGCCGACAAGATCGCCAACGGTCGGATCAAGCTGGGCAAGCGCCAACCTCAGAGTGTTTGGAGGCGACACCGCCATGCCAACTTCCTATCTTTGCCTAAGCCGTCTTCGCCGCCTTCCGCTCAACCAACTTCTCCGCCCGCTCCGCCTTCAGCCGCTCGGCGACGATGAACGCCACTTCCAGCGCCTGATCGACGTTCAGCCGCGGATCGCAATGGGTGTGATAGCGGTCCGACAAATCCGCCTCGGTCACGGCCTGCGCGCCACCGGTGCATTCGGTGACGTTCTTGCCGGTCATCTCGAGGTGGATGCCGCCGGGATGCGTGCCTTCGGCCCGGTGCACGTCGAAGAACTGCTGAATTTCCTTTAGCACGCGGTCGAAGGGCCGCGTCTTGTAACCGGTCGCCGCCGTGATGGTGTTGCCGTGCATGGGATCGCAGGACCACACGACCTTGCGGCCTTCCTTCTCCACGGCGCGGATCATTTTTGGCAAGTGCTTATCCACCTTGTCCGATCCGAAACGGCAGATCAGCGTCAACCGGCCGGCTTCGTTGGCCGGATTGAGAAGGTCGATCAGCTTCAGCAGCCCATCCGGCTCCAGGCTCGGGCCGCACTTCAGGCCGAGCGGGTTCTTGATGCCACGCGCGTATTCCACATGAGCATGGTCCGGCTGGCGCGTACGGTCGCCGATCCAAAGCATATGGCCCGAACAGCCGTAGTAATCGCCGGTAGTAGAATCCACCCGCGTCAGCGCCTGCTCGTAACCGAGCAACAAGGCCTCATGGCTGGTGAAGAAATTCGTCGTGCGCAACGCCGGAGTGTTTTCCGCCGTCAGGCCGGCAGCGCGCATAAACCCGAGCGTCTCGGAAATGCGCTCGGCGATTTCCTTGTAATGGTGGGCCGAGGCGCTGTCCCTGGCGTAGTCGAGGTACCAGCGGTGCACGTTCTCCAGGCTGGCGTAACCACCGCCCGCGAACGCGCGCAACAGATTGAGCGTCGCGGCCGACTGCCGGTAGGCATCCAACTGGCGCTTAGGATCAGGAATGCGCGCGGCGGCCGTGAACTCCGGCCCGTTGATGATGTCGCCGCGATAGCTCGGCAGCTCGACGTCGCCCTTCTTCTCGACGCCCGAGGAGCGCGGCTTGGCGAACTGCCCGGCGATGCGCCCGACCTTCACCACCGGCACCGCGCCGGCGTAGGTCAGCACCACGGCCATCTGCAGGAAGGCACGGAAGAAGTCGCGGATGTTGTCGGCACCGTGCTCAGCAAAACTTTCGGCGCAATCGCCGCCCTGCAGCAGGAAGGCTTCGCCATTGGCGACCTGCGCCAGCTCCGCCTTCAGCTCGCGCGCTTCGCCGGCAAAGAACAGCGGCGGATAACTGGCAATCTGCTTTTCGACCTCGGCAAGCGCCTTGGCGTCCTTATAGTCGGGCGCTTGCTGGATCGGCTTTGCGCGCCAACTGTCCGGTTTCCAGCCGGCGGGCCTTGCGGTCGCCATGTCATCTGCTCCATTGGTGCAATGGTCAATGCCTGGAGACTGCCGTCGTGGGCAACCTGCGTCGGCATGGAATGCACGGGGTTGTCGGCAACCTATAGCGGCAGGTAAGCGCGCTGGCTAGCCTTGCGCGACGGCTGCGCGGTGACGGGCAAAATCCCGGTCCGCGACGACAGCTTGCGCCCGCGCGAACCGCTTCGCCGCATAGGCGCGGAAATCGTCGGCGGGGTTGCCGTTGGCGTGCTGGATCAGCCCCCACAACGTCCAGAGCAGATCGCACATGGCCTTGTAGA
>JAYUAJ010000148.1:0-5195 GCA_043741375.1 Hyphomicrobiaceae bacterium
ACAAGGCGTGAGTGTGCCGGGTCCCACGGCAGCCGACATCATCCGTGTACTCGATCTCGCGCCGCACCCCGAGGGTGGGTTCTATCGCGAGACGTTCCGCGATACGGCGCTTGTTGCTGGCCGGGCGGCGTCGACGTGCATCTATTTTCTGCTGCCGGAGGGCGTCGTCTCGCGGTGGCATCGGGTCGATGCGGTCGAGACGTGGCATTGGTATGCGGGGGCAGCCCTCGATCTCAGAATTGCTGCGGACGGATTCCGCTTTACAGCCTACAAGCTCGGCCCCGGCGTGATGGCGGGCGAGCGGCCGCAGGGCGTGGTGCCGGCCGGGCACTGGCAGCAAGCGGTGTCGCTCGGCGCGTGGACGCTGGTTGGCTGCACCGTCGCGCCTGGGTTCACGTTCGAGGGATTCGAGATTGCGCGTGCCGATTTTGCCCCAATCAAGGGATGACGGCGCCGGCGCGCCGGTTGTCCACTGCTGTGTTGGCGTGCGCGAACGTGCAAACCCTTGATATGCACAGGCTGCTTTCGATTTATCCTCCCCAGTGCCCGCCGCTCGCTTGCCGCCTGATTCCGACTCGGAAAGAGTAAACCCACGATTCGTTTGTTTCGATCAGGTGGGGACTATTCAATGAAGCGGGACGCGACTGGGCCGGCGCTGAGCGCAATTTTTGTCGACTACGACAACATCTATCTCGCCCTGAAGCGCAAAAGCGAGGAAGCGGCCAAGCGCTTCTCCAAAGATGCGGCGCTCTGGCTGCGCGAGTTGGAGAGCGGGCGGCTGATCACCGGCACTACTGGGTATGGCGCCACGGGACCGCGCCGGATCGTGATGAACCGCTGCTACGGCAACCCGATGCCGCGGCGCAATTCGAACGACAACTCGACCGACATGAACTCGTTCCCGTTCGTGCGCCACCACTTCCTGCGCGCCGGCAGCGAAGTCATCGATTGCCCGCCGTTGACCGCCCAACTCAAGAACTCGGCCGATATCCGCATCGTGATGGACGTGCGCGACATGATCGCCCACGACACCTACTTCGATGAGTTCGTCATCCTGTCGGGCGATGCCGATTTCACGCCGCTGCTGCATCGTCTGCGGGCGCATGCGCGGCGCACGGTCATCTATGCGAACGACCACACGGCGTCGCCCTATACCGCGATCAGCGATGGGGAAGTGCGCGAATCGGATCTGTTGCGACTGCTGCTCGAAGGTTCGCTGTCGGAGACGGCTGTGACGGCCGACGCAGCGCCTGCCCAGCTGCCGCAGCCGTCAATCGATCCCGGCGCGCTCCGCAGCGAACTCATCGGGGAGATTGCAACGCTGGTGCGCGCCGCCGGACAACCGGTGCCGCTGGAAGCGCTCGCCGACCGCCTGGTGCGTCAGCTCGGCCACGAGAAGACCGCAGGCTCGGGTTGGGGCGGCACGGGCGGGTTCCGGGATCTGTTGACGGGCCATCTCCCGGCCGAATTCAAGATCAGCGAGCAGGCCCCATTCGTCGTGTTCGAAATGAGTCGTATGCTGGCCGCCGAGCCGCAGCGTCCGCAGATGCCGGCAGCGCCTTTGGCGCGTGCGCCTCAAGCGCTGGCCCCGGCACAATCGACGCTACTATCCGCTTTGGCGCCGGTTCAGGCGCCTTTGGCCCAGATCGAAGCATCGCCCGTCCAGGCGAAGCCCGCGCCACAGCCGCTGCCTGCTCCGGCGCCGGTCCAACAGCGCGCAACGACCGCATCTCTGCCGACGCCGCAGGCTCAGCCGCGACCCGGTCCGTATACGGCCCCGGAACTCGCGGCGGCGACTCCCGCGGTCCAGCGGGCCCAGGTCAGCAACCAAGCGATGGTCATCCAGCAGGCCGTAGCGCGAATCTACGAGGCGTGTCAGGCTCCGCCGCTGTCGCCGCCGGAATACCGGGCGCTGTTCGAGGTCATGGCGCAGGAGATCAGCACGCGCGGTCTCACTGGCGCACCGACGCTCGACAATATCTCGGCCCGGGCCAAGGAGTTCGGCGTCGATATCCGCCGGGACGACGTCCGCTTCGTGCTCGAAGTCGTCAGCGAGTCCGATCCATGGTTCGAGCAAGGCGCCTCCGCGAACCTGTTTGCCAGCCGGTTCCGCAACTTTGTCGTCGCACGCTGCCGCAGCCACGGCATGGCGTTGACGGCGGAAGAACTCGATCTCATCGAGCATTGGTTTGCCGGTGCGGCGGCCCTCCAGGCACCGGTCCAGCAACAGATCGCACCGGCAGCGCCCCAGCAGGCCGCGCCTCAGCCGCAGCGGGCCGCGGCAGCGGCACCGGCCGCCGGCGCGCCGATCAGCGGGGCTCAGCCCGACCGCTGGTGGTCGCTTGACACGGCGCAGGGTGGCGACACACTCGGCCAGACGCAGCCAGGCACCAGCGACGACTTCCCACGCATCATCCGCACGCGCATGCGGGGCTGATTTCTCCGAGGCCACCGCGGCGCAATACGAAGGCGCTTCAGACCCGGTCTGGAGCGCCTTTCTTGTTTGGTACGCTTACAAGATTGCGCGGAGGGTGAGGTAGAAGCCAAGGGCGAGCAGACCGGCGAAGAACACTTTGCGGAACACGACCGGGGACAGTCTCAGGCGCAGCAGCTGGCCAATGACCATGCCAACGCAGGCGGCAAGCAGCGCGGTGACGGCAATCGGCATATGCGATACGCCCAACGCCGATACGGAGGCGAGGTTGACCGCGAGCGCGAGCGTCGAAACCGTGAACGACAAGCCGAGCGCCTGGACGAGGTCTTCTTTCTCCAAGCCGATGGCCTGAAGGTAGGGAACGGCAGGGATCGCAAACACGCCGGTGGCAGCCGTCAGCAGGCCAGTCGCCACACCAGTGATCGGCCCGAGCCATACCTCGGTGCTGCGGGAAACGGCGAACCGGATCGAGGCGAGACCCAGGATCGCGTAGGCGGCGAGCGTCACGCCAAGCAGCGCCGTGCCGTACCGCGCGCCGCCTCCCGTGAGCCAGCCGGCGCCCGCGAGCGTGCCTACGACGACGCCAGCCATGCATGGCCAAAGCCTGCGGGCGATGGCGGACAACTGCGGTCCGGTCGCCATCTGCCACAGGTTGGTCACGACGGATGGCACGATCAGGATCGTGGCCGCTTCGGCGGGCGGCATCGCGGTCGCCAGCAAGCCCATGGAAATGGCGGGCAGGCCGAGACCGATCACGCCCTTGACGAAGCCGCCCAGCACCAGGACAGCCACGACGAATAGCGTTGTTGAATCGAACATGGCCGCTCCGGTTCGGTCCTGTTTGTGTTGTTCTACCCGGCGGCATCCGAGGATCGATCGCGGGGTTGAGATGCGACAATCGCCCCGAGAGTTACAAGTGCAGCGCTCAGCAGCAAGACAGGCGTGAGTTCGGCGCGGCCCGTCAGGGCAAGGAGCAGCGTGGACAGGAGGGGCGTTGCGTAGGCGGCGACGCCGAGAAGGCTCATCTGTCCGCGCTTCATGGCAGCGTCCCAAAGGAAGAAAGCAAGGCCGGCCGGGCCGAGACCCTGGGCGAGAATCGCCAGCCATTCCATCGCCGACCGTGGCCAAACGGTTTGTTCGAAGGCCAAATGGCACAGCGCGGCACCGAGCGCTGTCAGGGCACAGTTGACGGCGACGGCGCTGCTGGGAACGGCTGGGAACAAACGCAGTGCGACCGAGTAGCTGGACCAGATTGCGGCAGCGGCGAACGCCGCGAGGTCGCCGCTCAACGCGGAGGGACTTTCATGGCTTGCGGTTTTCGACAGCAGCAGGGCTGTGCCGGCGAAGGCGAGGCCAGCACCGGCGAACTGGAGCGCCCGCAGCGGCGTGCGTCCTGCGGATTGCGGCAGCATGGCGCCGAACAGAACGATCAGCAGCGGCCATAGATAGTTGATGAGGTTCGCCTCGAAGGGTGGGGCGTGCTGGAAGGCGTAGAAGTATGCGGCGTGATAGCCGAGCAGGCCATACACGCCGAGCAGCCAATAGGCCGGGGGCACTCGTCGCAGCTGCGAAAGCGTCGTGCCGGTCAGCGCGGCGAACACGACGCCAACCATGGTTGCGATTGCAAAGGACAGCGCCGCCATTTCAAACGGTGGGATGTGCGATAGCCCAGCCGTGATGGAGGCAAGAGACGACCACAAAACAATGGCGGCGAGACCTTGGAGCGTGGCTCCGAAAGCGGTCTCGCCGTGCGTCGTGGTGCGAGTGCGAGCGGTCGGGAACCGGCGCATGCCTAGATCATGAACTGGCCGCCGTTGGCGCTTATCGTGGCCCCCGTGATGAAGCCGGCTTCATCGGCGGCGAGGAAGGCGACGCAACGCGCGATCTCGGAGGGCTCACCGAGGCGGCCAACGGGAATGTGGGGCAGGATCGACTTTTCAATGACGGCGGGGTCGATGGCTTTGACCATTTCGGTTGCGATGTAGCCGGGGCAGATCGCATTCACGGTGATGCCAGCGCGCGCGCCCTCTTGGGCGAGCGCCTTGACGAAGCCTAAGTCACCCGCCTTGGCGGCCGAGTAGTTCACCTGGCCCATTTGGCCCTTCTGGCCGTTGATCGAGGAAATGCAGATCACGCGGCCGAACTTGCGCGCGCGCATGCCTTCCCAGACCGGCCGGGTCATGTTGAACAGCGAGTTCAGGTTGGTGTTGATCACGCCGTACCATTGGTCGGCCGTCATCTTGTGGAACATGCCGTCCTTGGTGATGCCGGCATTGTTCACCAGCACGTCGATGGGGCCAAGATCCTTCTCGACCTGCGCGATGCCGGCGACGCACGCGTCATAACTCGACACGTCCCACTTGTAGACGGGGATGCCGGTTTCGGCGGTGAACTGTTGGGCGGCGGCGTCGTTGCCGGCATAGCTCGCGGCGACGCGATATCCCTTGGCCTTCAAGGTCGTTGAAATGGCGTGGCCGATGCCGCGCGTTCCCCCCGTGACGATAGCAACTCTTGGCATCCGACGTTCTCCCTTGTGTTTGTTTTTGACGATTCTCCCCTCCTTCTTTCGGGGAGGGACCGGTGTTGAGGGCTAACAAATTGCGGTGGTGCACGGGAACCCCCACCCCTAACCCCTCCCCGCAAGGGGGAGGGGAAAGCAGTGACGAGAACTCCTAGTCCCGCTGAACGCACAGCGCGACGCCCATGCCGCCGCCGATGCAGAGCGTGGCTAAGCCCTTCTTGGCGTCGCGGCGCTTCATTT
>JAYUAJ010000149.1:0-2142 GCA_043741375.1 Hyphomicrobiaceae bacterium
GCGTCCACGGTCTCGCGGGCTTGCGCGTGGCCGACGCCTCGATCATGCCGGCGATCGTCGGCGGCAACACCTCGGCGCCAGCGATGATGATCGCGGAGAAGGCGGCTGCGATGCTGCTAACTTGACCAATGGATAGTTGGTGTGGCGGACGGTGTTCGCGACACGAGACCACGCCAGCAAAGCCATTGGCCGATACATCGAAGGGTTCCATAACCCACGCGGGCGCCACTCGAGCCTCGACTACGTCAGCCCGGCGACGTTCGAGAGCAACAACCGCGCCACCGGCCGGCAAGAGCGAATCGCTCTCCACTGAAACGGGGGAAGTCGAGCGTCTGCGAGGCATTGGATCTCGTGTTGGGTCCCGAGGTGATTTTCACGGCCGCCTCATGATAGACCCGCCTGAAGCAGCGCCCGCATACGTTGCATGCAACCGGCGCAATCTCAACTAAGTTTGCGACAACGGAGCGCCATTTGGGGGCGCTCCGTTGTCGTATCTGTGTGGGCTAAGGGCGCGACTTACTTGTATTCCCGCGACCAGAGGTTCTCCATGGTTTTGACATTGGCTGGCGTGGCGACGCGGCCCTTGGCGAGGCAACCGTCGGGGCCGCAGCCGGGGTCCTTGTCCTCGGCAATGGCAATGATCACGCGCACGGCTTCGCTCGAATGGGCAAATGCGTCGTAGGTCGTGGCCACGTCAATGTAGCCTTGGTCCATCAGTGGAACGGCGCCCGGCAACAAGTCCTGGGTGGCGAGCCACATATGCTTGGCACCGCCGGTGGGTGCCCATTTGCCGGCTTCTTCCATGGCGGACTGCACAGCTGTGATCGCAAAGTCGCTGGCGATAAAAGCGCAATTGGCGTCTGGGTTGGCCTTCAGAGCATTTGCCATCCCTGACCGGAACAGTTCGGGGTTCCATTCCGTGGGGACCTGGACAACCGTCGACAACACCCCGCCGGACTTGGCGACGATCTCGTTCCAGCCCTTGGAGCGATTGATCGCATTGACGTCCGTGAGCGCGCCCTGCAATTCAATGCACTTTCCCGTAACACCCTTCGATTTCAGCAGATCCATGAAGGTGGTCGCGGTTGTGATCGCCTGATCATAGCTGTCGCCGCCGACATGGGCGGTTGGCTTCACATCTTTGGAGGCGCGATCAAAGGTGATGAAGGGAATGTTCGCGGCCTTGGCAGCACGGATCGAGGCCCCGATCGCTGCACGTCCTCGGCGCGGGCAATGACGACATTGACGCCCTTGTTGATAAGGTCTTCGATGTTGGCGGCCTGGCGCGCTGGGTCGGCGTTAGCAACATTGATCACCCAGGTAATGTTGACGCCGGCTGCTTTGCCCTGCCGCTCGCCCTCCTTTTTCATGTAGTCTTCCCAGGCGCTTTCGAGCGGTTGGGTCTTTGAGTTCCAAGACAAACCAACTGTGATGTCTTTTGCGAGCCCAGGCGTGGCCGACCCACTGACGGCCATCAGCACCGCTAGGGCGGTTGTCGACGTGATCCAAGAGAACTTCATCAGACTTTCCTTTCTGGTCGTTTCCTGCCGGTATCGGCCCGGCTCCAGCCGGCGGCTTTCAGGGGCCGCTCGGTTCGTTGTGCGAACGCCGTTTCAAGGCGTCTGCATACATGGCGATGAAAATGACGACTCCTCCTACCAGACGGTAGGAGTACGGATTGGCGCCCAAATGATTGAGGCCGTTCCTGATCATCTCGAATGTCAGGGCTCCCAGCAGCACGCCGCCAAGAATCGATCCTTGACCGCCAAACAGGCTGATGCCCCCGACGACGACGACGGCGACCGCTGTGAACTCAAGGCCCTGGCCAAGAAACGTGGTAACCGATCCGACTTGCATAGCCGCAAAGACGCCGCCAGTTGCCGCGAGGACGCCGCACAGGACGAAACTCAGAAACACGGTGCGCGCTACTGGGACGCCGATTCGTGCGGCCACATCATCGCCATTGCCGATGGCCGTCAGCTGGCGGCCGAAGGGCGTTCGCAGGTGCAATTGGTGACAGGCCAGCAAAACTCCAGCTGCAACGATCACATCGAAATAGACCGGGCCAGCTGACAAATTGCCGAAATGCCGGACAGCATCAGGCAGGACAATGACGTTAGCATCGGTCAACTGCAGGGCAAC
>JAYUAJ010000150.1:0-5192 GCA_043741375.1 Hyphomicrobiaceae bacterium
AATCTAAACACATGAGCGACACCTTGACCCGACCAAACAAAGTTATGCCCTCGGCGACGCCGAGCGAGGCGGACATTGCGGCCTGGAACGAGCTGACGCGCGACGAGCAGCTGCGCCGGATGCGGGAATATCTGACGCATCCCGACTGCAGCACGCCGAGCAACATGATGGTGGACGGGATCCTTACCCGTGCACAATCACGCGATGACCCCTACAAAAATGGCTGACGTATTTATATCGTTTAAGACCTCAGACGCGGACCGGGTGCGGTTGTTTAACTATGGATTTCGGAACCGAGGTCTAACGGTATTTTGGGCCCTGGCTGACCCGAATAGAGTTACAGATTCAGAATGGGCCGAGCTCCTCGAATTAGACGAACGGCAGACATCATCCAAAACCCCTAGAGACAATTAACATGAAAGCTGCATTTAGATAATCTGCTCGCTTCAGGAAAAAATAGGCTCTGGCAGTCGTCGCTTGGAGCACTAGCTAGTTCAGAAGAATGCATATGGACCGGAATGAATTCAGATCACAAGTGATAGCAGAACAAGTAATGACAATTTTTATCTCAAGACTGATCAAAGCCGCAGGCCGCTTCGAACGTTGGAAATTTATTTCCGTTCGCGGAGTAAATCGTAACCTCCAAAAATCCTAACCGATTGTAGCATTTGATTTTTTGGATCGTAGGGAATGTTCTATTGGAAAAATGGCGTTGATTGCAGACTTCTTCCTCGTTCCAGTATTGGTGAGCGTAGGACCAGACAACATTCTTCTCCGGGTGGTGAATTTGCATTTTAAGACCTCAAAGGATTTCAAGTTAGACGACGATGCCTGATTTGAGCCCATTGAGCAAGACAGGCAGTTGCCCTGGATATGACCCCGGATTCCGCCACTCTTTCGCCCCCCTCCCTTGCCCTCCGCGCGCGCATCCCCTACACCCACCCCGCCATGCCAAAACGCACCGACATCCACTCCATCCTCATCATCGGCGCCGGCCCGATCATCATCGGGCAGGCGTGCGAGTTCGATTATTCGGGCACCCAGGCCGTCAAGGCGCTGAAGGCCGAGGGCTATCGCATCGTCCTGGTCAACTCGAACCCGGCCACGATCATGACCGATCCGGAGCTGGCGGACGCGACTTACATCGAGCCGATCACGCCCGAGATTGTGGCCAAGATAATCGAAGCCGAGCGCACGGCGCGGCCCAAGGATAAGCTGGTGCTGCTGCCGACCATGGGCGGGCAGACGGCGCTCAATACGGCGCTGGCGCTGGAGCGGAACGGGACGCTGGCAAAATGGGACGTCGAGATGATCGGCGCCAAGGCCGACGTCATCGACAAGGCCGAGGACCGGCTGCGCTTCCGCGACGCCATGACCAAGATCGGGCTGCCCTCGCCGAAGTCGCAGGTGGCGCACACCATGGATGAGGCGTTGAAGGCGTTGGAGTTCGTCGGGCTGCCGGCGATCATCCGGCCGTCCTTCACCATGGGCGGGACGGGCGGCGGCATCGCCTACAATCGCGGCGAATTCCTAGAAATCATCGAGCGCGGGCTGGACGCGTCGCCCACCACCGA
Source organism: Hyphomicrobiaceae bacterium (assembly GCA_043741375.1). GTDB lineage: Bacteria > Pseudomonadota > Alphaproteobacteria > Rhizobiales > Hyphomicrobiaceae > JANYHF01. The sequence continues at coordinate 1,575 of JAYUAJ010000150.1, forward strand.
GGTGCTGGTGGAAGAGAGCGTGCTCGGCTGGAAAGAGTATGAGATGGAGGTCGTCCGCGACAAGGACGACAACTGCATCATCATCTGCTCGATCGAGAATGTCGATCCGATGGGCGTGCATACGGGCGATTCCATCACGGTCGCGCCGGCGCTGACGCTGACCGACAAAGAATACCAGATCATGCGCAACGCCTCGATCGCGTGCTTGCGCGAGATTGGCGTCGAGACGGGCGGCTCGAACGTGCAGTTCGGCGTCAATCCGGCCGATGGAAGACTTGTCGTTATCGAAATGAATCCCCGCGTGTCGCGGTCGTCTGCGCTGGCCTCCAAGGCGACGGGCTTTCCGATCGCCAAGGTGGCGGCCAAGCTGGCGGTGGGCTACACGCTGGACGAGCTCGACAACGATATTACGGGCGGGGCGACGCCGGCGGCTTTCGAGCCGACCATCGACTATGTCGTGACGAAAATCCCGCGCTTCGCCTTCGAGAAATTTCCAGGCGCCGATACGACCTTGACGACCTCGATGAAGTCGGTCGGCGAAGTCATGGCCATCGGCCGCACCTTCGCGGAAAGCCTGCAGAAGGCGCTGCGCGGTCTGGAGACGGGCCTCACGGGGCTTGATGACGTGCAGCTGCCGGGCCTGGGCGAAGGCGACGACAAGAACGTCATCCGCCAGGCGCTGGCGACGCCGACGGCCGATCGCATCCTCAACGTGGCGCAGGCGTTGCGGCTCGGTTTCGACGTCGAGCAGGTGCACGACCTCTGCAAGTTCGATCCCTGGTTCATCGAGCGCATCGCTGAAATCGTGGCGATGGAAGAGCGTGTAAAGACCGACGGCCTGCCCGGGACGGCTGAGCCGCTGCGCATGCTCAAGAGCATGGGTTTTTCGGACGCGCGCCTCGCCAAGCTCGCGGGGAAGGCCGAGACCGACGTGCGCGCGCTCAGGCAGAAATTGGACGTGCACCCGGTTTACAAGCGCATCGACACCTGCGCGGCGGAATTTGCGTCACCCACGGCCTATATGTATTCGACTTATGAAACCAGTTTCGCCGGCGCGCAGACTTCGGAAGCTCAGCCGTCGGATAAGCAGAAGATAGTGATCTTGGGCGGCGGCCCAAACCGCATTGGTCAAGGGATCGAGTTCGACTATTGCTGCTGCCATGCCTGCTTTGCGCTGACTGCGGCGGGCTACGAAACCATCATGATCAACTGCAACCCCGAGACGGTGTCGACCGACTACGACACCTCGGACCGGTTGTATTTCGAGCCGCTCACGGCCGAAGACGTGCTGGAAATTTTGCGCGTCGAACAGAGCAACGGGACGCTCAAGGGCGTCATTGTGCAGTTCGGGGGGCAGACGCCGCTGAAGCTGGCCGAGCCGCTGGCCGCTGCCGGCATCCCGATCCTGGGCACGTCTCCGGATGCCATCGACCTCGCAGAAGACCGCGAGCGCTTCTCCAAACTCGTCACGAAACTGAAGCTGCGCCAGCCCGAGAGCGGAATCGCCGCCGCCATCGGGGACGTGAAGAGAATCGCTGAAAAGATCGGCTATCCCGTCATGATCCGCCCGAGCTTCGTGCTCGGCGGCCGCGCCATGGAGATCGTGCACGACGGCGATCAGATGGATTCATATCTCGCCCGTCTGACCAAAACGCTCGGCGGGCCAACCGAATTGGTTGTATCCGCCCGCAAACCCCTCCTCATCGACCGCTATCTGAGCGACGCCATTGAAGTTGACGTCGACGCGCTGTGCGATGGCAAGGACGTGTTCGTCGCCGGCATCATGGAGCACATCGAGGAGGCGGGCATTCATTCGGGCGATTCGGCCTGCGTGCTGCCGCCCCATACGCTCTCAAAACCGATCATCGCGGAAATTGAAAAGCAAACCGCCGCGCTCGCCCTGGCGCTCGGCGTGGTCGGCCTGATGAATGTTCAGTATGCCATCAAGGACGGCGAGATTTACATTCTTGAGGTCAACCCGCGCGCGTCTCGTACCGTGCCGTTCGTGGCCAAGGTGATCGGCGAGCCGGTGGCGGGCTATGCCTCGCGCATCATGGCCGGCGAAAAGCTGAGCGCGTTGAAATTGAAAAAGAAAATACTTGGCCACGTCGCCGTCAAGGAAGCCATCTTCCCCTTCGGCCGCTTCCAGGGCGTGGACCCATTGCTTGGACCGGAAATGCGCTCGACGGGCGAAGTCATGGGCATCGACCGCGATGTGGCGATGGCCTTCGCCAAAAGTCAGCTTGGCGTCGGCGCGGTGTTGCCGACCAAGGGCACCGTATTCGTTTCGGTCAAGGAGACCGACAAGGAGCGCGTGTTGCCCGCCATCAGGCTGCTTGCTGAGGCTGGCTTCAAAGTGCTGGCGACGCGCGGAACAAAACGCCATCTGGAAACCAACGGTATCGCCTGCGGGCTTGTCAACAAGGTGTTGGAAGGCCGTCCCCATGTGGTCGACGCCATCAAAAATGGCGATATAGATCTGGTATTTAATACTACGGCGGGGACGAAGTCGATCTCGGATAGCAAGGACATAAGGAGAACAGCCTTGCTCCGACACATTCCATGCTATACAACGCTGTCCGGCATGCTTGCCGCGGCGCAGGCGATCAAGGCCCTCAAGGCCAATAATCTGAAGGTCGCCCCCTTGCAGAGCTATGTCGCCCAAACGACATAGCCGCGTGCAACAGTGCCGATTTACCCGTATCCGGCCGCGCGTTTGACGGCCGGCGCTTTTCCTCAGTAGGCTAGCAAGATCGCGTCACTGGCTCCAATGCGGGGGCCGGGCGATCAGGAGATTTGACGATGGCGATTGAAAAGGTGCCCATGACGATCGAGGGGTTAGCCGCGCTCGAAGCCGAGCTGCAGCGCCTCAAAGCCGTCGAGCGCCCGCGCATTATCGCAGCGATTTCGGAAGCGCGCGCCCATGGCGATTTGTCCGAAAATGCTGAGTATCATGCGGCCAAGGAGCAGCAGGGGCACAACGAAACCAGGGTCGCCGACCTTGAGGACAAGCTTTCGCGCGCTGATGTCATCGACGTTTCGAAATTGGGCGGCGATTCGGTGAAGTTCGGAGCCAGCGTGAAACTGGTCGACGAGGACACCGACGAAGAGGTCACCTACCGGATCGTCGGCGAATACGAGGCCGACGTAAAGAAGGGCAAGATCTCCATCACATCCCCGATCGCGCGCGCGCTGATCGGTAAGAAAAAAGGCGACCAGGTCGAAGTGGCGACGCCCAAGGGCGCGAAGGCCTACGAGATTTTGAAGGTCGCGTTTAAGTGATAGGCCGTGCCTTGCTGCTACCCCCCACCCCAACCCTCCCCCTCAAGGGGGGAGGCGGTCGGCTGCCCGTGGTCGGACTCACTACCCAACTAGCCACCGCTCGAATCCCCTCCCCCCTTGAGGGGGAGGGCTAGGGTGGGGGGGCTCGCCGGCCGGCCCGCGTGGCTGATCACCGACGGCAAAATCGGCATGGATGTGCAGGTCAAGGGCGTCGCCGACGCGCTTAGGCTCGACTACCAACTCAAGCACGTCGCCCCGCGCCAACCCTTCCGGCTGCTGTCGCCATACGGACCGGTCGATCCGCGCGAACGCCTAGGCAAGCCGGGCGCGCAATTC
>JAYUAJ010000151.1:0-2140 GCA_043741375.1 Hyphomicrobiaceae bacterium
AAGTGCCGCTCGCGCGTCTCGTGGCGCAAAGGCTTCGGCGTCTTGGAAGACGGTCCACACTCTGTGGTCGTTGCGCGCCACTCGCTCGAGCGTCACCAACACGAAGGCAGGATCGGAGTTCTCCCCGACCTCGGGCAGTTCGATGCCAATGGCTTCGGCATAACGTCGAACTGCCGGGACACCGGCTTTTCGGATGAATGCCGAGTAGTCGACAGCCACGGTTTCGCGCCTCCAGAGGAATCTGGACGCCACGATATGATGTTCTTTAGGCGCTTGTTTGACCGTTCACGTTTGCCAACGTTCGCGGTTGATCGCATTCGCGGTTAGGGATAACGTTAGGGATAGAATCTGGCAAGTTGAAATATTGTGAACATTTTCAACAATTTAAGAGAGGAAATTGGCGGAGACGGAGGGATTCGAACCCTCGATACCCTTGAGAGGTATGACGATTTAGCAAACCGTTGCCTTCAGCCACTCGGCCACGTCTCCAGCACGCAGGGAACACCGGCGCGCAATGGAGGCTGTACACCAGGCCCGAGCCGATGCGCAACAGGAACCGGCGCTTGGCCGTCAGAAAGCCGGCTCAGGCTCGCCGCGTGGTCCACCGGACGTCGCCGGCAGGGAACGAACGCGCGACCCAAAAACGCCTGGATCGTCATGCATGGACAGGCGGCTTGGGGCTTTGGATCAAATTGTGATCGGTCGGCGCGTGCTGCGTCCGCCGCTTTCCCGTTCGATCCGGGCACCAGCAAGCTCATGATTTTCTTGCTGTTTTGGGCTCGTACCGACAACGACGCAAGTCGCGGCAATGGCGCAAGGCCGTACCGTCACAGGAAATTGGCGTCCGTGCTTGTCGATCTCGCACATTGACGATCACAGGCAACCTGTGGGACGAAAAATGACGAGTCAGGTGCGTTCGCGCGGATTCAGTGGGCACCGCCCACCATAATTTTACTCGAGTAGAAAACATGACGGGAACTGCTTCCCCCATTGAATGGTACTTGGCCCGCGATGGCCAACAGCACGGTCCGCTGAGTGAATCCGAGATGCGGGCGTTCGTCGATATGGGACATCTGCGCGAGCAGGACTTGGTCTGGCGTCCGGGATTCCCCGACTGGCGTCCGGCGCCAGAAATCTTTGCAATGCTCAAACCGCAAGCGCAGCCCGCCATGCCGGATGCGGCGCCGGCTAAACCCGCAGCCGAGCCAAAGCGCACGCCCGATGGCCCGCAAGCCTCCGGCGCCGCACGGACCGAGGCCGCGCCAACGCAAGGCCGGCCGGAGTCTGGCGCGGGGGCCGCACAGCGGAGCATGACGCCGACAGCGGCAACTCATGGCACTGCGCCGGCACCCTATGGCAGCGAGCCGGCACCGCAAGCAGCACTGATTTCGCCCGATCAATTGTCACGCCCGGCGGCGCCGGTCTTTGATACCCGGACAGGCCGCGAGCACGCCACGGTCGACCGGGTCGGCGCTGCCTCGAGAGCATCCGCCCATCCGGCCCGTGCCGATGCAGGCATGGCCAATGCCGGTTCGAGCGCGCCTGGTCAACGCCCGGCCGCAGCCGGCGAACGTGCCGCGCCGCAACAGCAGTTGCAGGAGCGAAACTTCCAGACCCAGCAGCGCAAAGCGCATCCGAACCAGGCAGCCGGCACGGCGGTGGCCAAGCCGCAGCCGGCTCAGTCTCAGGCGCGGGGGTTTGCCGACGACGAGCCGGCGCCGAAGCGACGCCTCAGCGCTGGCAGAATCGCGTCCGTGTTGGTGTTGGCCATCCTCACCGGCGCCGGCATCGCGGCGGCGGTCAAGCGCGACCAAGTGGCCGAACTGCTGGCAAACCTCGTCCCGGCGGCCAGCAAATCCGATCCGAGCCTGGCCGCGGCACCGTTCACGACCGCCGGCACCAGCAGCATCGACAGCATCGACGGCACCTTCCAGCGCACCGCCATCTGGCGGCACATCAAGGTCGAATTCCCCGAGTGGTATGCGGAGCGCGTCAACGAGGCCGCCAAACTCACCGCCGAAAAGCGCGGCGACACGGTGATCGCCAAGCATCTGGCCGAAGCGGTGGTATCGTTGCGCCGCAAGCATGCCGACCAGGCACTGACGGCGAGCCCGGAACGCCTGCGTTTCGTCGCCTCGGC
>JAYUAJ010000152.1:0-5178 GCA_043741375.1 Hyphomicrobiaceae bacterium
GGTGGAAGTCACACCCGAGAGCATCCGCATCCGCAAACGCTACCTGGACCCGAACCTGCGCAAGCGTATGGAACGCTCAAAGTCGGCGGAGGTGGCTTAGGAACGGCCTTTACCAACCGCCGCGTCAGGCCGCCGCACCCCTGGCGCGATGGGGGGGGGACTGCCCATATCTTACGAGGGTCTACGGCCGGCCAAGGAACGCCGCCGACGCCCTTATGGCATAGAGCGCCCAGCCCGCCATGCCGCCCTCCAGCCTTGGAGCGCGACGGCCGGCTCTCCGTGCGCGGTTTACCCTCTGTTGGACATCATCATGTTGATCGACACCCTCTTTGCGTGGGGCTGGCTGCTGCCGCTCCTCGCTATCGCCATCGCCATCCTCCTCACCTCGCTGCGCGTCGCCAACGAGTACCAGCGCGGCGTCGTGCTCCGGCTCGGCCGGCTCGTCGGCGCAAAGGGGCCGGGCCTGTACCTCCTCTGGCCCATCATCGACCGCCAGACTTTGATCGATCTGCGCGTCATCACGGCCAAGGTCGAGCAGCAGGAGGCCATCACCAAGGACAACGTGCCGATCAAGGTCGACGCCGTGGTCTGGTATCGCATCAACGACCCGGTGAAGTCGGTCATCGCCGTCAAGGACGCGCATTCCGCCGTGACGCAGATCGCGCTGACGACGCTGCGCAATGTCATCGGCCGGCACACGCTGGACGATGTGTTGAAGGAAATGGAAAAGCTCTCGACCGAGATGCGCGCCACCGTCGACGCCGTCACCGAGGTCTGGGGCGTCGAGGTGCAGCTGGTGGAAATGAAGGATGTGGTCATCCCGCAGTCGATGCAGCGGGCCATGGCTCAGGAAGCCGAAGCCTTGCGTGAAAAGCGCGCCCGCATCATCAAGGCCGACGCCGAGTTCGAGGCGGCGCAGCGGTTGAACGACGCGGCAACCGTGATCATGAAAAGGTCTGGAATTGCGCCGGATGCAAATGATCACCGAAGTCGGCGCCGAGCAGAACACGACGACCATCATCATGATGCCGTCGGAGTTCGTGTCGATGGCGCGCGGCATCGCAGACGGCGCGGCGTTTTTGACGGGCAAGAAGGATGCCGCTTAGGCTCGATGAGCGAACCGCTTGTACAGAACGGGCAGCAACGACACAGCCGCCAAGGCACAGAGCGCAATGACGATCTGTGGCGTAACGAGACGCCCAATGTCGACGCTGAGGTGGCACGCCGCTGCCTCGGCGTCCGACTTGCCCGCGAGGCAGGCCTGATATGATGCGGTTGCGGCCTGAATTACACTCTCAAGGCCGGTGCCGAGATAGGAGAACGTCAACGTGCCGGGAATGATTCCTATGAAGGTGGCGGCCACATAGGGCCAAAAGCGCATTCCCAAAATGGCCGGAACCAGGTTCACGATGACGAACGGAAACGCCGGTACCAGACGAAGGAACAGCAGATAGCTGAACGCGTCCTTCTTGAAGCCCTCGCTGAGCTTTTCCAGCCACGGACCGGCCTGCGCGACCAGTCCCGCCCCGAGCGACGTCTGGGCGACCTTGAACAGGAGCGTCGCGCCGATAGTCGCACCAATCACGGTCGCGGGACCGCCGACCGCCCAACCGAAGAACAAGCCTCCGGCAACCGTGATCACCAATCCGGCAGGCAAAGACAGCGCCGTCGCCGCCGCATAGAAAACAATGTAGCCGATAAGCGCCCAGAGATAGTGAGCGCCGATCCACACCTTCAGTGTGGCATAATATTGGGCCAGCACCTCGAACGACAACAGCCTATAGGCGCCGCTGACATAGGCCAGCACCGGCACCGCGAGCAGCACGATTAACGGCAGCAGCCGCTTGACCGTGAGCCGCTCGCCAACTACCGCAGCGGTATTGATGTTTGCATCCATGAGGCAAATCTTCCGGGCGTGACCGACACGAGTCACCAGAGCAACACACCCTATCTACGCGAGAAAACAATTGCCGCAAGCCGCTCTCAAGTAGCTGTGACCCATTGGTGGCGACATGTGATCGGCGCAGGGCACCTCCGGCGCTCCACATGATGCGCCAAACGCCCGGACGTGCCAAATTCTGACCGAAGCTAAGGAGCCCCCAAACATGACCCTTGCCCTCACCGGACTGCACCATCTCACCGCAGTCACCGCCCGCGCCTCGGACAACCACCACTTCTACACCCAAGTGCTCGGCATGCGCATGGTGAAGAAAACCGTCAACCAGGACGACACCAGCGCCTATCATCTGTTCTTCGGTGACGGCGCAGCCTCGCCCGGCTCCGACATCACGTTTTTCGATTGGCCGGTTGGCCCTCAACAGCGCGGATCGCATTCAGTCGTCCGGACAGGACTGCGAGTGGCTGGCTACGGAACTCTCGCATATTGGGAAAAACGGCTGAAGGCGGAGGGACTTTCCGTCGATCCCGTCGCCGATCGCAATGGGAGACCGAGCCTCGCCTTCGAAGATTTCGAGGGCCAGCGACTGGTGCTTGTCGATGACGGCGGATCAGGCGAAGCCTTCCCCTGGGCGAAAAGCCCGGTCCCGGCCGAGCATCAGATCCGCGGGCTCGGCCCCATCACCCTCAGCGTGCCGCGCCTAGCCAAGACCGAGCGTGTGCTGACCGAGGTGATGAACATGCGCAAGGAGCCGGTTTATCCCGATCCCGCCGTGTCCGGCCGCAAGGTGCAGGTATTTGCCATGGGACCAGGTGGCGTGGCCGCCGAACTGCACGTTATCGAAGAGCCGGGCGCGCCCATTGCAACCCAGGGCGCCGGCGCGGTTCATCACGTCGCCTTCCGTACTCCGGACACAGATGGACTGACCGCCTGGCGCGAACGCGTATCCGAATTCGCCCTGCCCAATTCCGGCCAGGTCGAGCGCTATTATTTCCGTTCCCTGTACTTCCGCGAACCTAACGGCATCCTGTTCGAGATCGCCACCGACGGGCCCGGTTTCGCGGCCGACGAGCCGATGGAGACACTCGGCGAGACGCTGTCGCTGCCGCCCTTCCTGGAGCCCAAGCGCGCCGCTATCGAGGCGAAGCTGAAACCGCTTTGAGGATTGGACTAACAGGCCGTAGGTTGGGTTAGCGCCCACTTTGGCGCGTAGCCCAACACCGCGCCGGGTTCGTTGGGTTACGCGCTGAAGAAGCGCTAACCCAACCTACGCTATTGGATTAACAGGCCGTTCAGACCTTTGCGGCAGTCTCACACACGGTGGCTGTGGGGCCGCCCAATCCCATGAGGCCTGACCCGTGAGCGAGCACCGCCGTTTGCGCTTTTCCGATATTCTTGGCATCGAGCGCAGCGATCTGCCGTTCGCGTGTGACATCTGGCTGGACGACATCTATCGCGCCCCCTGGGCGACCCGGGAGGTCATGAAACTTTCCGCGTATTTCGTACGCTATATGAGCAAGCCGGATGCCAATGCGCTCGGCATCCGCGAGGTCGAATCGCAAATCCAGATGCCACCGGAGGAACTGCGCAAGACCCTCGTGCTGATGCGCAACTTCAACGCCGTCGAAGGTTTCCTCATTGAACGGAACGACATCCGCGTCGGGTTGAAGCTCAGCCACACGCAGCGCCTGCGCGTGCTGGAAGCGCGCAGCCGGTTTGCCGTGCTGCTGGCCGAACCTATCACGCGCAATTGGCCATGGACGACGGCCGAGGAGCGATGGGTGCCGGGTGAGGCGGCTGCACCGGTTCAGCCTGCGGCCGTTGCCGTGCCCCCCGTCTTGGAGCCCGCTGCTGTTGCTGCTGTCACGCCGCCCCAACTTTGCGCACTGCCGGCTGCAGTCAGCCCGGATCCGTTGCCACTTGCTCCCGAGGAGCTACCAGCTGCGAACCAGCCAGAAGAGCCGGTCGATACCGTGGAATTAGCCGCGGCCTGATTGAGGCCTCGCGCCAAAAAAATAGGCGACGGATTTATCCGTCGCCCGTAAATGCTGTGGAGCCTTAGGTCCGGTTGCCGGACCTTGAAACTAGATCGACTCTTTCAGTTCCTTGGCGGCGCGGAAGGCCACCTTCTTGCTCGCCTTGATCTTGATGGCTTCGCCGGTGGCCGGATTGCGGCCCATGCGCGCCGGGCGCTTGCGCACCTGCAGGATGCCGATGGTGTTGATGCGGATGCGTGCGCCCTTCTTGAGGTACTTGGAGATCAGCGCCGTCAGATCGGCAAGCATGGTGGCCGCCTGCTTCTTGGGCAACTGATGCGTCTCGGCCAGATCCTTGGCGAGGTGGCTGAGCGTCACCGTCGGGGTCTTGGCAACAGCGCCGGCGCTGGCGGCAGCCTTGGCGGGAGCGACCTTGGCCGGAGCGGCCTTGACTTTCAGGGCCTTGCCTTTGACGACAAGCTTTGCCTTCATCGGAGTCTTCATTCTGTCAGCGTCCTTTCGTTTGCAAACCAATAGTCCTCGGAGGTTTTTGAAGTGCCCGAGCCGCAGCCGACACTTGCCGGCCTGAAGAAAAAATTGGCCCGTGGCCACAGCGGATCGGCAAACCCATCGAGGAAACGCGCAACTTCCTAGCGCAATTGCGGGACAAGCCATCACGGCATGTTGTCGCGCAAGCGCCGAATACACGCATATTTGCTGGGGTTTGCAAGCCTCAAATCAGAAAAAGCACGATTAATGCAACGCTTTTCTGGTGACAGCGTCTCGGAGACAACGCTCATTTTCATGGTCCGAGGCTGCGACCGGTCTTCAAAAATATGATCCGGCTGCGGATCAATAGATCGTTCCCGAGTCTCCCGAAAGCACTAAAGATGCTGGATGCCCGGCACAACTTGATGCGCGGCGCCGTCCTTCGGCGCGCATACGACATCGGACTTTGCAGCCGGCTGCACTGACCAACGAAAATCTGCCGGCTGGAATGCCGGGCGCTGGTTTTCGAAAGATACCGTAATTCGATCCACATGCGCGAGGGCCGGAAGCTCGCCGCTGATGACCCTCGCCAATCCTTCGCCGACCTTCGCCAGCGGCCCGGAAAACCCGACGCCGACCCCAGCAACAAAGCTGAACGCGACCAGGAGGACTGTTGTCGATTTCATCGAAGCCTCGGTTTGAGTGTCACATCAGAAGTGCAAGGAGACCTTGATAAGCAAGGCCGTCAATCGTCGTTCATGTCACAATCGCGTCATACGGCACTTAGGTCGGACGGTCGAGATGCACAAGACCACA
>JAYUAJ010000153.1:0-26023 GCA_043741375.1 Hyphomicrobiaceae bacterium
GCGAGATCTCCGACCACGCGGCCAAACCAGACCAGATACTGATCGAGAGCTGCCACGGCGACCGGGTCGGTGTTCGCGAGTGCGGCCTGGGTGACGGCGGACGGAGTCAGTAACGGTGCCGGATGCCCATCGAGCGTGCCGATAGCCTTGTAGATCTTCAGCATTCCGGTACCGGCGATCAGCGCCTCGGTGATGATCCGGGCACCAGGCGCCAGTCCGTGTTGTGCAATGGCCAGCTCGCGCGCGGTCTGGATCGGCAGCGAACCTACACCGGCCTCGGCCGACTGTATGATCGTGCGCCCGCCGTTGACCGGTACCATGTAGGCCATACCGAGTCCGGTCCCCGGACCGACCGCTATCATTGGCCAACCGGGCTTTGCGACGCCCCCACCGAGTTTTACCAAGTCCTTTGCCGGCAGGTGGCCGACGCCGTGCGCGACCGCCTCGAAATCGTTCAGCAACAGAATGTGCTCGGCGCCCAGGACTTTGCCGACCGAAGCCGAGTGGGTTGGTGGCCAATGGTTGTTGGTCAGCTGAAAGCGATCGCCCTCAATGGGGCCGGCTGGCGCCAAGGCAGCGCCTTTGAGGCCGGTGATGTTCTCCTCGGCCAGGTAGCGCGCCAACACGGATTCAAAGTCCGGGAAGGCAGGGCTGGAAAATACGCGAAAATTGCGCACGTCGAGCCGGTTGGTCGGCGTGACTGCAAGCCGCGTGTTCGTGCCGCCAATATCGGCGACCAGGATAAGGCCGTCAGATGCCATGGTGCGAAAAGGTCCAAAGTCATATGGTGCATGCACGCGTACCAGAATGGAGTGCGATCGCAAGAGGGTTGTAGGCGTGGGGGTCAATCGGGCCGCGCGCCCGTCAACACAGTTGGCGCCTTGACCGGCCATACCGGATGCGCACAACTAGCCTGAGACAGTTTTGCCGACCCGCCCGGGGAGCCCCGTCTTGCCGACGATATCCGATAGTTCCTGGACGGCCGCGGCGGCAACTGCCGCGCATGACGTAGCGGTGATCGAGGCCAAGGGCGTCGGGTTGACGTTCCAAACCGGCGACGGCCCCGTCTATGCGTTGCAGGATGTCAATCTGAGCATCGCCGACGGCGAATTCGTGTCGCTGATCGGCCCCTCGGGCTGCGGGAAGACAACGCTGCTGCGCATCATCGCCGATCTGGAAAAGCCAACCGCAGGGTTCCTGAGCGTAAACGGTTTGACGCCGAATGAGGCGCGACTGAAGCGCCAGTATGGCTACGTCTTTCAGGCCCCCGCCCTCTACCCCTGGCGGACGGTTGAAAAGAACGTGATGCTTCCTCTGGAGATCATGGGCTTTTCGCCCTCGGACCGGACGGAGAGCGCGGCCAGAAATCTCGCCCTGGTCAACCTGACGGGCTTCGAGAAGAAGTACCCCTGGCAACTGTCGGGCGGCATGCAGCAGCGCGCCTCGATCGCCCGCGCGCTATCGTTCGATCCGAAACTCCTGCTCATGGACGAGCCGTTCGGCGCCCTCGATGAGATCGTGCGCGACAATCTCAATATGCAACTGTTGCGCCTGTGGCGTGAGACCAAGAAGACCGTCGTGTTCGTCACGCATTCGATCCCCGAAGCCGTTTTCCTCTCGACGCGGATCGTTGTGATGAGCCCGCGGCCTGGCCGGATCATCGACATCGTGCCGTGCGGGTTCGCGTCCGATCGCGGGTTGGAGATGCGTGAAAGCCAGGAGTTCTTGAGCGTTGCCGCGCGCGTGCGCGAGGGGCTGAAGGCGGGGCACTCGTATGACGAGTGATGCGGCCATCGCCGCCGGGAGCGTCACCCAGCCCAAATCCGGATCAAACCGCTTTGGCGACGTCGTCCCAACGTCCGTTGTTGTCGGCGTTATTCTAATTGTCTGGTACATCGCGACGATCCCCATGAACCGTGTGGTCGCCGAGACCAGGATTGCCGCCGCGGGTAGCGGCTGGTGGAACACTTTGGCCGTTTCCTGGTCGCTTGACCGGCCCGTGATTCCCGCACCGCACCAGGTGCTGATAGGGTTTTGGAACACGGTGTTCGCCGTCGATCCGACCACGCCTCGTTCCCTCGTCTACCACGCCTGGGTGACCCTCACGCCGACGCTGCTGGGCTTCGCACTTGGCAGCCTGCTCGGCGTTGTGCTGGCCGTCGCCATCGTGCACATGCGGACTCTGCAAAAGAGTCTCTTGCCCTGGATCATCGCTAGTCAGACCATTCCGATTCTGGCAATCGCACCGATGATCATCGTGGTGTTGGGGTCGGTCGGCCTGACTGGCATCCTGCCGAAGTCCCTTATTTCGATGTATCTGTGCTTCTTCCCGGTGGCCATCGGCATGGTCAAGGGACTTACCTCGCCAGAGGTCATGCAACTCGATCTAATGCACACGTACAATGCCAGCGCGGCGCAAACTCTCTGGAAGCTGCGCTTTCCAGCTGCCCTACCGTTCCTGTTTGCTTCGCTGAGGGTTGCGATCTCCATCGCCCTGGTCGGCGCCATTGTTGGTGAGCTGCCCACCGGGGCTCAGGCCGGTATCGGCGCCCGGCTGTTGACCGGTAGTTACTACGGCCAGACCGTCCAAATCTGGGCGGCGCTGCTTGCCGCGGCCTTGATGGCCGGTGGACTGGTCTGGGCGGTGGGCGCGGTTGAAAAGGTCACGAACCGCCTGATGGGGGCTCGGCCGGAGCCCGTTGCCTGACATGGCGAAGCATCCGCAGAGCAAGCCGGGTTGGGTCTTGCGCCACCATCGCAGCGAGTTGGAGGAGCGCGCCCAAAAGGCCGCTCTTGAACTCGATCTGCTGCAGAACAGTCTGGAGCGCGTCATCACCGGGGCCTGCATGGGCACTCTGACCGCGAACCAATTGACCCGCCCCGCCATGCGCGCGTTCTGCGCCGCCATCGAAGGCAGCTCCAAGGACAAAGCGTCCAGAGCATCGCTGGCAAAGTTGTTGCGGTTTGTGCACGATAGGGCCGACTTCCTCTGCGAGAGCGTCGAGATCGGCGGCCGGCAACTGCCCTACGTCAACGGCCTGATCAAGCTCAACGACCGGCGCAAAAACTGGCTCGCCCAGCCCGAGGCCTGGAAAGTTCCCTCGCACAATTCGCGCCGGCAGTTCTCGTCGCTGGCCAGGCACCTGGTGGCGCACTTTCCGGTCCCGGATTTCATGGACGAGGCCTGGCTTGATACCGCGCCGGGGACCCGGCGGTTGCGCGACTGGTTCGTCCACATCGGACTTGGTAAGAATATCCGCACCGCCAAGACGCCGATCCCGATGACCAAGATGATGGCGCATCACTTCCTCGAGGCGCCCGGTAGTTTCGGGGTGCTCGGCGCGATCCGTTGGGGCCAGGTGCGTGCGCTCGGCGGTGACCGGCGGTTGACCGAGGCGCTGCTCGGATCGCGGCTCGGCACCGTCTTCGCGCACGACGCCTTCTGGGCGACAGTGATCCGCTTCCTTGCTGCCAACCCGATGCTGGACCGGCGCCACATCGGCCCGATCATCGACTATATTTTCGATCAGAGATTCGAATCCCTTCATGTGGTGCGCGAGGACGGCGAAACCGAGGAGTTTCCGCCGCCGCAGCCCAATCTCTCGATGCGCGGGCGCTCGGCGACCTCTCTGCTCGCGGCGGTTGACCGCTGGCATGGTGAGCTCGGCAAGCGCGCCAAGGTATCGGGGCGCGTTTTCAAGAAGAGCGGGGTGCTCGGACTGCAACTCGCCGACAAGGACGGCAAACCTACCTGGCGGATTCGCGAGTTGCTTTCGCCGTCAGAGCTGGCGCTGGAGGGGCGCATCCAAAAGCATTGCGTGGTTACCTACGCCGCGTCCTGCGAAGCCGGCGAATGCTCGATCTGGACCATGGAGAAAAAGGACGACGTCGGTTTCGAAAAGCATCAGACCATCGAAGTCCGGCGCCGCACCATCGTGCAATGCCGCGGCAGGCTGAATCGGTTGCCAAGCCGCGGAGAATTCAACATTCTCGAAACCTGGGCGCGCCTTGCCGGGCTGAGCATCGGGCCGTATGTGCCCGTAGAGGATTGAAACAAGGGTTGGAACGGCATGAACATCCTTGGTTGGAGCGCGGTGGTCGCGATCTGGCTCGCGGCTTGGGCGCTGAACGTATGGCTGGCAAAACGTCCGTTCGCGTCCGGTTGGCCGACGCAGTTGCGCGACTTGGCCGTGCCCGCCATATTCGGACTGACACTGCTTTTCCTCTGGCAGATGATCGTGCGCGGCTTTTCGGTGCCCGCAGTTCTATTGCCAGCTCCTTCAGATATCGCCGGAACGTTTTCGGCGACCTTGCCCACCCTCTGGGCCGACTTCGTCCAGACCTTTGTGCGCGCCGTCATCCCCGGATGGGTCATCGGCAACCTTGCCGGCTTCCTCACCGCCATCCTGTGCGACCGCGTCTCATTCTTGCGCCGGGGCCTGCTCCCGCTCGGCAATCTGGTCGCTGCGCTCCCCATCGTAGGCATCGCGCCCATCATGGTCATGTGGTTCGGCTTTGACTGGCAGTCCAAGGCCGCCGTGGTCGTAACCATGACCTTTTTCCCCATGCTGGTGAACGCGCTGGCTGGACTCAGCGCTTCCGGCCACCTGGAGCGCGACCTCATGCAGTCCTACGGAGCCACTCCCCTCCAAACGCTCGCAAAGCTGCGCCTTCCTGCCGCAATGCCGTTCATTTTCAATGCCTTGAAGATCAACGCCACCCTTGCCATGATCGGCGCCATCGTCGCCGAATTCTTCGGCACGCCCATAGTCGGTATGGGGTTTCGCATCTCCACCGAAGTCGGCCGGCTGGCGCTCGACATGGTCTGGGCCGAGATCGCGGTGGCGGCCTTGGTTGGCTCGGCGTTCTATGCACTGCTTGTCGCTATCGAGCGCGCGGCGACTTTCTGGCACCCGTCGTTCCGGAGCCGGACTTAGCTGTTGCCGACAATCGAACAACGGAGATTTCGACATGACCATTTTCATCGCCAACGCCAATGGAAAAATCGGCCAGGAAGTCGTCAGGGGCTTGATCGCTAAGGGCGAGAAGGTGCGCGTAGGCGTGCGAAATGTCGCGAAAGCGCGGAGCGAGTTTCCAGGCGCCGAAGTCGTCGCCATCGATGCGGCGCGGCCGGAGACTTTTGGCCCGGCCGTCGCCGGTATGACGGCCGTGTTCAGCGCTTTCCCGACTGAACTTTTGCCCAAGGCTGAAGTGGACCTGGCCGCCGCCGCCAAAGCTGCGGGTGTGAAGCGGTACGTGAAGCTGTCCGTCGTGGGCGCGGGCGAGAGCGACGCCTTTGGCCATACCGCAGCCGAAAAAGCGGTCGAAGCGACAGGCCTTGACTGGACGCATCTGCGCCCGACATTCTTTATGCAGAACTATTCAACCGCACAGGCGGCCGGCATCAAGGCTGAGCGCAAGTTCTATGAGGCGGCCGCGGACGGCAAGACCGCTTTCATCGATGCGCGCGACATTGCCGCCGTCGCCGTCAAGGCGCTGACCGAGGCCGGGCACGCCGGCAAGGCCTACACACTGACGGGCGGGCGTGCGCTCGACCGGAACGAGGCTGCCGCCGCCATCGGCGAGGCCATTGGCGCCAAGGTCGTCTACGTGCCGATCGACGATGCGGCATTGCGCCAAGCCCTCGCCGCCGCGCCGAAATTCACGCAAGACCTTTACAGCACGCTCTATGGCTTCGTGCGTGCAGGCTACACGGCGGCGGTCGACCCGACGGTGGAGCGGGTGCTCGGCCGCAAGCCCATCGACTTTGCTCAGTTCGCCCGCGATAGTGCATCGGCCTGGAAGTAGGTCACCCGGTGTCAGGCACGATCGGTGCCTGACACCGGGTTGGCGCGCCCGCAGAAGTCTGCTTAGATCGCCTCCAGGGGAGCCTTTTGCCCCCGTCGAGTCCCATTGGAGGTACTATGAGAAAACTGATCGGCTTTGCCGGCCTTGCCGCGTTCGCCTTTGCCGCGACCGCCGCCCATGCCGAAGACAAGGTGACGCTGCAGCTGAAATGGGTCGCGCAGGCCCAGTTCGCCGGCTACTTCGTCGCCAAGGACAAGGGCTTCTATAAGGATGCGGGCCTCGACGTAACGATCAAGGCCGGTGGTCCCGACATCGCCCCCGAGCAGGTAATCGCCGGCGGCGGCGCGGACGTCATCGTCGACTGGATGCCAGCTGCGCTCGCGGCTCGCGAGAAGGGGGCGGCGCTCGTCAACATCGCCCAGCCGTTCAAGCGCTCGGGCCTCATGCTGACCTGCCGCAAGGACACCGGCATCAAGTCGCCGGCTGACTTCAAGGACAAGACGCTCGGTGTCTGGTTCTTCGGCAATGAGTATCCGTTCCTGTCGTGGATGAGCACGCTCGGCCTCAAGACCGATGGTTCGGCAGGCGGCGTCAAGGTCCTGAAGCAGGGCTTCAACGTCGATCCGATCCTGCAGAAGCAGGCCGACTGCATCTCAACCATGACGTATAATGAATATCATCAGGTGTTGGAAGCCGGCATGAAGCCGGACGACCTGGTGGTGTTCAAGTACGAGGACCAGGGCGTGGCAACGCTCGAAGACGGCCTCTACGTCATGGAGGACAAGCTGAAGGACGCCAAGTTCGTCGAGACCATGGCCAAGTTCGTCAAGGCCTCGATGAAGGGTTGGGACTATGCCCGCGCCAACAAGGCCGAGGCGGTCAAGATCGTGCTGGCCAACGACACCACTGGCGCCCAGACCGAAGCTCACCAGACGACCATGATGGACGAGGTGAACATGCTCACCGAGGGCTCGGACGGCGCGCTGGACGAGGCTGCCTACAAGCGTACGGTTGGTACGCTGATGAAGGGCGGCAGCGACCCAGTCATCACCAAGGAGCCGGCAGGCGCCTACTCGCACGCTGTGACGGACAAGGCGAAGATGTAGTTCGATTGTGAGGGGGCGCCCAAGTGGCGCCCACTCATTTTCTGGCATTGGGCACGGAGGAACTGACATGACCACCCTCATCCGCGGCGGCACCGTCGTGAACCATGATCACACGCGGCGAGCCGACGTGCTGGTTGACGGCGAGCAGATCGTGGGTGTCGGGCTGGGGCTGAACGCACCTGCCGGAGCACAATTGATTGATGCGGGGGGCTGCTATGTTCTGCCTGGCGGCATCGATCCGCATACCCATCTCGACATGCCCTTCATGGGGACAACGACCGCAGACGATTTTGAGAGCGGTACGCTGGCCGCACTCTCGGGTGGCACCACCATGGTGGTCGATTTCTGCCTGCCGGGGCCAAGCCAGTCGATGCTGGCCGCCTATCAGGATTGGCGCCACAAGGGTGAGAAAGCGGCCGGCGACTGGGGCCTGCATATGGCGGTGACCAGTTGGTCGAAGGAGCGCTTCGACGAGATGGAAACGGTGGTCAAGACCTACGGCATCAATACCTTCAAGCACTTCATGGCCTACAAAGGCGCGCTGATGGTGAACGACGACGAAATGTACAACTCATTCGTACGGTGCGCCAATCTCGGTGCCCTTCCCCTGGTGCATGCCGAGAACGGCGATGTGGTCGCGCGGCTGCAGCAGGCCTATCTCGGCCGCGGGGTGAACGGCCCCGAGGGCCATGCCTATTCGCGTCCGCCCGAAGTTGAGGGAGAAGCGACAAATAGGGCAATCATGATTGCCGACATGGCGGGTTCGCAGGTCTACATTGTACACACATCAAGCCGCGAGGCGCACGAGGCGATCAAGCGCGCGCGCGACGCAGGCAAACGCGTGTATGGCGAGCCGCTGATCCAGCATCTTGTGCTGGACGAGAATGAGTATCGCAACAAGGATTGGGACTACGCCGCTCGCCGCGTGATGAGCCCGCCGTTCCGCCACAAGGATCATCAGGCCTCGCTTTGGGCCGGACTGCAATCGGGATCGCTGCAGGTCGTCGCGACGGACCATTGCGCTTTCACGGGAGCGCAAAAGCGCATGGGCCTTGGCGATTTCACGAAGATCCCAAACGGAACGGGCGGACTTGAGGACCGCATGCCGGTGCTGTGGACTGCCGGCGTCAATAGCGGGCGTTTGACAACGGAGGAGTTCGTCGGTGCGACCTCGGCAAACATCGCGCGCATCCTGAATGTATTTCCAAGGAAGGGCGCCGTGGCGGTCGGTTCGGATGCGGACGTCGTGGTCTGGGACCCGGCCGCCACCAAGACCATCAGCGCCGCCAAGCAAAAGAGCCGGATTGATTACAACGTGTTCGAGGGCTATCAATGCTGCGGCCTGCCGCGCGCCACCCTCAACCGCGGCCGCGTCGCGATGCTGGATGGCGACCTGCGCGCCAAGGCCGGCGACGGCAAATACATCGAGCGGCCCGCGTTCCCGGCCTCCCACGTCGCGCAGGCGACCTGGAAGGAATTGACGGCGCCCAGGGGCGTGGATCGGGCGGCGGTGACGCCGTAGAATGACTATACTTGAATCAATAAACGACTTTGTTCAAGTCGAACAGATAGCGCAATGAGACGGAAAATGACTAAGGATTGAAGCAGGCCTTGCATCACGTATTAGCGAAGAGCTCGTAGACGTGTTTCTGATGGCCAAGTGCCGGCCACAACTTTGCAAGACTGATCGCCTGGCTGAGGGCGATTTTTTGTGTCTTTTGGCTGGCAGCCCGATTGGCAAGGATCACGTCGCCACCCCGGCTGAGTGCCGCCGCCTACAAAGACGTACTTCACGCCCGACGAGTTTGGAAGCGACGACGGTACTGGGCTCCTTGTCGCCGTGCAGGAGGTCGACCGCATCGAGTTCGCCGAATATGCCGAAGCCAAAATGCCAGCTGGCGAGGCGGCGGAGTAGTCAGGGGTCTGACCCCTTTATATGCGGGCCGCATCAGGCATCGCCGGCTCGGCCATCCCCGCGTAGGCGGGCAGAATGTTCGCGTCTGGGAGGGATGTATCCCGTGTCACTCGCCACCTCGCCGTCACAGAAAGAGGCGCAAGCGCAACTTGGCCTGCTGGAACTACGGCTGCCAAATTCACTCGGCCGCACGTGGCGCGCTGGCCGGCGGGGCGACGGAAGTGGTATGGAATTGCTCCAAAAGCTCAGCCTCTCGCAGCTTCGCCCGTCCGGCGCTGGCGAGCTTCACCGGCCCAAAACCCTTGATCTCGCGGGCCGTGGCGAGCAGGGGCAACGCGGCGGCGTAGTTGGCCGGACTGAGGGAGCACGAAACGTCCTTCACCAGCGCATCGTAGTCGGCGATCAGTTGACGCTCTAAGCGGCGCTCGGCCGTGCGGCCAAACGGGTCCCAGGCCGTACCGCGCAAGGTCTTGAACTTTGCGAGCTGGCGCAAGGAGGGCAGGATCCAGGGGCCGAACGCGCGCTTCTTGGGGCGGCCGGTCGCCTTATCGATGCCGGTGAGCAGCGGCGGGGCCAGATGCAGCGTCACCTTGCCGGCGGCGCCAAATTGCTCGTTCAACGCGGCGGCGAAGGTTCCATCCGTATAGAGCCGCGCAACCTCGTACTCGTCCTTGTACACCATGAGCTTGAAGAGCGATTCGGCGGCGGTGCGTGCAAGAGCGTCCGCGCCGGGGCGCGCGCGCTGTTCGGCGGCGCGGATGTCGGTGAGACCCGCACGGTATCGATCCGCGTAGTCCACATCCTGATAACGCGTCAGGAAGGCCGCGCGGCGGTCGATCAACGCATCAAGGGTTTCGGTTGCAGCGACGGCGCCCGGCTTGGCGACCAACGCATCAATCACCGCCGGATCGTGCGCCACGACGCGTCCCAGCCGGAAGGCGCGCCGGTTCATCTCCACCGCCGCCCCGTTCAGCGCAATCGCCTGCTCGATGGCCGCCGCGCCGATCGGAACGAGGCCGAGCTGATAGGCGTAGCCCAGCAACAGCATGTTGGCGCCGATGGAGTCGCCGAACACGCGCTCGGCGATGGCGTGCGCATCGAAAAACCAGTTGCGGCCCTTGCCCGTGCGCTCCTCGATATCGCGGCGCATACATCGTGCCGGCAACGCCAGGGCTGGCGCGCGGGTAAAATCGCCGGTCAGCACCTCGTGGCTGTTCACCACGGCTGAGGTGCGGAAGGGCGAGAACGTGGCCAGCATGTTGGCCGAGGCGGTGACGACGAGATCGCCACCGAGCATCAGGTCCGCCCCGCCGAGCGCCGTGCGGATGGCGTAGATATCGCCCGGCTCCAGAGCAATTCGCGCGTGGCAGGCCACGGCCCCGCCCTTTTGCGCCATGCCGGTCATTTCCATGCCGCCGAAGGCCTTTCCTTCCAGGAACGCAGCTTCGCCCAGTACCGCCATGACGGTGACGACGCCCGTGCCGCCGATGCCGTTGATCAGCATCTGAAAGGGTTTCTCAAGAGACGGCAGCTTGGGCTCAGGCAGGTTTTCTGCTCGCGCCTCGATATCGACCGCACCGGCCGTGCCGGATCGCTTCGCAGGCCGCGCGCCCTCGATGGTCACGAAGCTGGGGCAAAAGCCCTTGAGGCAGGAAAAGTCCTTGTTGCAGGCCGACTGATCAATCTGCCGCTTGCGGCCGAGGTCGGTCTCCAGCGGCAGGATGGCGACGCAATTGCTTTGTACGCCGCAATCACCGCAGCCTTCGCAGACCGCCGCATTGATGAACACCCGCTTGTCGGGATCGGGAAAGGTTCCGCGCTTACGGCGGCGGCGTTTTTCGGCCGCGCACGTCTGATCGAAGATCAGCACCGTCGCACCTGGGATCTCGCGCAGCTCCTGCTGCACCTCGTCAAGATCGTCGCGGTGGTGCACCAAGACGCCGCGCGGCAGCGGCACGCCCTCATATTTCTCCGGTTCGTCCGTGAGCATCACAACGCGCTCGGCGCCCTCGGCGACCATCTCATGCGCGATCTGCGCCGCCGTTTTGCCGCCATCCAGCGCCTGGCCGCCCGTCATGGCGACGGCGTCGTTGAACAGGATTTTATAGGTGATGTTGACGCCGGACGCGATGGCGGCGCGGATGGCCAGCGAGCCCGAATGCACATAGGTGCCGTCGCCGATGTTCTGGAACACATGGCCGGTTTTCGAGAACGGCGCCTCGCCAATCCAGTTCGCGCCCTCGCCGCCCATTTGCGTGAAGCCCAGCGTTTCGCGGTCCATCCATTGCGCCATGTAGTGGCAGCCGATGCCGGCGTAAGCGCGCGAGCCCTCGGGAACGACGGTGGAGGAATTGTGCGGGCAGCCGGCGCAAAAATAGGGCGTTCGCTGCATTTCATCGCCGCGCGGGGCCGCATTGCCGATGAGCTTTCGCAAGGCGCTTAAACGCTCTTTGAGCGTCGCATCATCGGCGAACCGCAGCACGCGCTCACCGATCCCGAGCGCGATCTGCGTCGGCTCCAGCGCGCCCTTGGAAGGAAAAAGCCATTTGCCGTGTTCGTCATATTTGCCAACGATGGCGGGAGCATTAGCGCCGCCGTAGAGGATTTCGCGCAGTTGCGTTTCGATGAGCGAACGCTTTTCCTCAACGACAACAATGAGATCGAGGCCAGTTGCAAACGCTTTCACCCCTGTCGGTTCAAGCGGCCAGGGCATGGCGACCTTATAGAGACGGACGCCAAGCGCGGCCCCGCGGACCTCATCAATGCCCAGTTCGTCCAAGGCCTGGCGCGTATCGAGATAGCTCTTTCCGGCCGAGACCACGCCGATCCGTGCGTTCGTTCCGCCGCGCCAGATGATCTTGTCGAGGCCATTGGCGCGGGCGAAGGCGAGGCCTGCGGCATGCCGGAAATCGTGCAGCCGAGCCTCGCGGGCGATCGGCGCCTCGTTGAGGAAAATGTTCAAGCCGCCCGGCGGCATGGCATAATCCGTAGGCAGCGCGATGGACACCCGGGACGGGCGGCCATCGCAGACCGCCGTCGCCTCCATGTTATCCTTCACACATTTGATGCCGGCCCACGTCCCCGCGAAGCGCGAGAGCGCAAATCCGTAAACGCCGTAATCGAGGATTTCCTGCACGCCCGCCGGAGACAGGATTGGGATCATGGCGTCGACAAAGGCGAACTCGCTCTGATGCGCGGTGGTGGAACTTTCGCAGGTGTGGTCGTCGCCCATCAACGCCACCACGCCGCCGTGTTTGGACGTACCGGCATGATTGGCGTGGCGCAGCGCGTCCCCGGCGCGGTCCACGCCCGGCCCCTTGCCGTACCAGAGACCGAACACTCCGTCGTATTTGCCTTCTCCCCGAAGCTCCGCCTGCTGAGCGCCCCATAAAGCGTCGGCGGCCAGCTCTTCGTTGATCGCGGGTTGGAAAACAATGTTGGCCGCTGCCGTCTCGCGCGCGCCGCGTTTGAACTGCGTTTCCAGCCCCGCGATGGGCGAGCCGCGATAGCCGGTCACATAACCGGCGGTGTTCATGCCCGTCAGCCGGTCGCGCTCACGTTGCATGAGCATGAGCCGCACCGCCGCCTGGGCGCCGTTGAGCAGCACGCGGTCCACTGCGAGATCGAATTTGTCGGCGAGGCTGGGGGCGGAGGTGGTCATGGGGACCTTGGGGGTGACGATAGCCCGGACACTATACAGCAAGCACTTGGTGTCAGACACCTGCCCTTGCTGGGTGTCAGGCACCCGAAACAGCAATGGTCCAAATCCACGGTCCGAGGTCGGGTGCCTGACACCAAGTCACTACCGGCCTAGAAACCGCACCGGCTCGCCCATCGCCGCGCCCAACACCTCGCCATCCCACATGACACGGCGGCCACGGATGATCGTGCCTATCACGCGCCCCTTGAGCGTTCGCCCCGCGAACGGCGTCCAGCCCGAGCGGCTGGCCATGTCCTTGTTCTCTACCCGCATGGTCCCGGAAAGATCGACCACGGAAAAATCCGCGTCATAGCCCACTGCGATGCGTCCCTTGCCCGCGATGCCAAACAGCCGCTGCGGCCCGGCGCTGGTCATGTCCATCAACCGCAGCAGCGACAGTTTTCCCGCCGCAACATGATCGAGCATAACCGGCAGCAGCGTCTGCACGCCGGGCATGCCCGAGGGCGAGGCGGGGTAGGGCTTGGCCTTCTCCTCCAGCGTATGCGGCGCATGATCCGATCCAAGAATATCGGCGACGCCGGACTCGACGCCGCGCCACAGGGCCGCCTGGTGCTCGGCGGAGCGCAGCGGCGGGTTCATCTGCGCACGGTTGCCCAGGGACGCATACGCTTCTTCCGCCGTCAGCGTCAGATGCTGCGGCGTGACTTCCACGCTCACCAGCGCCTTGTGACTGGCCAGAAACGCCATCTCTTCAGCGGTCGAGACATGAAGAATGTGGATGGGTTTTCCGGCAGCCTCGGCCAACCGCACGAGTTGCTGCGTGCACTCCAGCGCCGCCGTCGCATCGCGCCAGACGGAATGGCTCGCGGGATCACCCGCAACCTGCAGCCCTTTACGCGAGCGCAACCGAGCTTCGCTTTCCGAATGGAACGCCGCGCGCCGAGAAATTTTTCCGATGATCGCGGCGAGGGCGCCCTCGTCCTCTACCAGCAGATCGCCGGTGGACGAGCCCGCGAAAACCTTGATCCCGGCTGCGCCCGGCAGTCGCTCCAGCTCCGGAACATCGGCGACCGTATCGGCCGTGCCGCCGACCCAGAAGGCGAAGTCGCAAGCCATGCGATGTTTTGCGCGAAGAACTTTGTCGGCCAGCGTCTCGGCCGTCGTGGTCGCGGGATTGGTGTTCGGCATCTCGAACACCGCCGTCACGCCGCCCAGCACGGCCGCGCGCGCGCCGGTCGCGAGGTCCTCCTTGTGCGTAGCGCCCGGCTCGCGGAAATGCACCTGCGTGTCGATGACGCCGGGGAGGATGTGGAGGCCGGTGGCGTCGATGGTTTCGCCGGCGCTCGCCGCGCCCAACGAGCCCAGCGCCGCGATGCGGCCGCTCCGGACGCCAATATCGCGCTGGGAAATGCCGTCATGGTTGACGACGGTGGCGTTGCGGATCAGGAGGTCGAAGGTGTCAGGCATGAGCCCGGCCCCCGGTCTGCCCAACACTTGCTCCGTCTCCGCAGAGGCGAGCCCCCTCTCCCCGTTCTTCGCGGGGAGAGGGTTGGGGTGAGGGGCAGATGCTGGCTCCGTCTGTGTGCGAGAAAGACCGGAGCCGGCGTCTGCCCCTCACTGACCGCGTGGCTCTTGCGCCGAAACGCGCTGCGAGACGCGGTCTCCTCTCCCCCGTAGAAGGGGGAGAGGTAAGAACCGTGACTTTCCTCTCCCCCATCTTTGGGGGAGAGGATGTCGCCCGAGCCGCCACTGCGGCGAGGAAACAGCGACAGGTGAGGGGCAGCCGCTTGCTCCGCACCTGTAGTGAGACGGTCCGCGCACGTTGCTGCCCCTCACCGACCGCGTTGCTCTTGCGCTGAAACGCGCTGCGAGACGCGGTCTCCTCTCCCCCGAAAAACGGGGGAGAGGGAAGATGGCGGTCTTCGCCGCCGGGACGAAAATGGGGTAACATGCATAATGACTCCGGTTTCTGGAGGTCACGTTAAACCAGGACGACCATCCCCGCCATGAGCGCTGTGCAATTCCAATTGCTGACCGACCGATCGCTGATCCGCGTGGGAGGGCCAGATGCAGAAAAATTCCTGCAAGGGCTGATCACGATGGACATGGACGAATTGAAACGCCGGGATAGGATTTTCGGTGCGCTCTTGTCACCACAAGGCAAAGTTCAGTTCGACTTTTATGTGATGCACGCAGGGGACAACATCTGGATAGACGTTGCTCAGGCCAATGCAGCAGCGTTCGTCAAGCGGCTTTCAATGTACAAGCTACGGTCGAACGTCGAAATTGAAGATATTTCGGCCTTTCACAGCATTGCGTTCACTCGGAACCGTGGCGGCGAATTCTTCAAGTCGATGAAAACGCGCGCACCCGACCTGTTCCTTTTTTTCGTTGCCGATCCTTGGACGAACGGCCCGATCGCTGGCCAGGACATATCTCGATGCTACTTTGTTGCGCCTCCCCAAGAGGTCATCAAAGTTCTAGATGCGCTTGGAAACGTTGCTCCCATCCCAGACTACGACGCCTACCGCATATCCCTCGGCATACCAGAAGGCGGCAAGGACTACGCTTTCGGCGAAGTCTTCCCCCACGAAGCCATGTTCGACCAGCTGAACGGTGTCTCCTTCACCAAGGGCTGCTACGTCGGCCAGGAAATCGTCGCCCGCATGCAGCATCGCGGCACCGCGCGCAGCCGGTTCCTGATGGTCACGGCCGATGCGCCTTTACCACAGCGCGCGACAGAAGTGCTGGCTGGCGAAACGCCGATCGGCGCCATGGGATCGAGCGCAAAAACCAAAGGCCTCGCCCTGGTCCGCCTCGACCGGCTCGCCGACGCCTATGCCGCCGGAAAGCCCGTCACTACCGGCGGCGTTCCCATCACGCTCGCCAAACCACCCTACGCCACCTTCGCCGTTCCGGAGCCCAAGATATGACACGCTGCACCTGGGCGGGGGATGACCCGCTCTATATAGAGTATCACGACACCGAATGGGGCGTTCCGCAGACGGACGATCTGGTGCTGTTCGAAAAGCTGATCCTGGAAGGGTTTCAGGCCGGCCTGTCCTGGATCACGATCCTGCGGAAGCGTCCGCACTTCCGCAAAGCCTTCGACGGCTTCCAACCGGAAAAGATCGCGCGCTACACGCCCGTAAAACAGGCCGCGCTGATGGCCGATGCCGGGATCGTGCGCAACAAGCTGAAGATCGAGGCGACCATCGACAACGCCAAGGCTTACCTAAAACTCGCCGAGACGCGCAGCCTTTCGCATATGATCTGGGACATCGCCGGCGGAAAGCCGCAGCAGAACAGCTATTCCTCGATGGTCGGCGTGCCGGCCGAGACGCCGGTGAGCAAGGCCATTTCAAAGGCGCTGAAGGCCGAGGGGTTTCGCTTCGTCGGGCCGACAACCGTCTATGCCTTCATGCAGTCCATGGGCATGGTCAACGATCATTTCACCGGCTGCCCGCAATATGCCGTATGCGCTGGGCACGCCAAAAAGTTCAAGATGCCGAAAGCCAAAATCTCGTGAGCGACGCCAAGACCCCGCGCGCCTGGCAGCGCATGCTTTCCGGCCGGCGGCTGAACCTGCTCGATCCCTCGCCGCTCGACATCGAAATCGAGGACATCGCCCATGGGCTGGCGCGGGTGGCGCGCTGGAACGGGCAGACTTATGGGGAGCACACATTTTCCGTCGCCCAACACTCGCTCGCGGTGGAAGACCTGACGGGGCTCATGAAGCCCGATTGGCCCGCCAACTGGCGCCTCGCCGCGCTGCTGCACGATGCGCCCGAATATGTGGTCGGCGATCTGATCAGCCCATTCAAAGCGGCGCTCGGGCTCGACTACAAGCGCTTTGAGAACCAGCTCCTCGCGGCCGTGCATCAGCGCTTCGGGTTGCCGCACGTGCTGCCGGACGACATCACTAAGAGCATCAAACTCGCCGACCAGATCTGCGCGCATTTTGAGGCTCGCCAGGTCGCCGGGTTCGGCGAGTCCGAGGCTCTCACCTACTTCGGCAGACCCCCCGCGCTGCCGGGACTGACGGAGTGGCGCGAGCGATATTTCATCGCCTGGCCATTGGCTAACGCACAGCAAAGATATCTTGATCGTTTCCGAGGGTTGGCGGCGGCGCTGCGATAGTCCATAACGCCTGCTCGTCATCCTTAAGGAGCCTACGCATGTCGATCTCGCAGCTGAACGGCAGCACCATTACTGTCTGCGGCGTTGGTAGGCTGGAGACGACAGTATACGACGTTGGCGCGACACATGTCGTCACGTTGATCCGCGATCATGGGCCGGTTCCGACGCCCAAAAGCGTGCTGAACGCCAATCACTTGCGGGTCGATATTAACGATATCAACGAGCCGGCCGAGGGGCTGGTGCACCCGAAGGAGGAGCATGTCAGCGAGGTGCTGAACTTCATTCGCGCCTGGGATCACCGCTCGCCCATGATTGTGCATTGCTTCGCCGGCATCAGCCGCTCCACTGCCTCGGCCTTTTCCGGCCTCTGCCTCCTAAACCCCGATGTACCCGAAGAGCTGATCGCGCGCCGCCTGCGCCGGGCTTCGTCCACGGCCACCCCCAACCGCCTGATTGTCAGCATCGCTGACGACATCCTCAAGCGCGGCGGACGAATGGTGGACGCCATCGACGCCATCGGCCAGGGCAAGCCGGCCGTCGAATGCGTCCCGTTCTCGTTATCGTCGCGGCAAGTCGCTGCATAAGATAGCAGTCGTCTCTTCAAAAATATTCCCAGGCGCGCAGTGAACTTTTTCGCACGGTATGCGTTATCTCCACAATGCCTACTTGCATTTTCCATCATCCCCTGAGACACTGCTCAAGAACAGCAAAATGCTATTTTCACTGCTGGATCATATGGATCGGTTCACTCAATTTTTGAAAAAGCCCATCGCTGCCACTCAATCGCCTAATTATTGCCTCGACGTCTCGACACCTTGCACTTGCTGACGACTGAGATCAGCAATTTGCGCCTATAGCTTGGATCCGATTGCGGGCAGGATCTCGGCGCGATCATAACACTAAGGGGATACCCATGAACGTTATGCCGCGGATGCCGCTTATGACCGGCTCGCCCGCTCCCTCCACCAGAGTTCCGCAAGGCGGTTCGCACGGCGCCAATGCCGTCGAGATCAGCCTCAATGCGGCGGTGATTTCAATCGACCGGGATTCACCATGTCTTTTGATGGTGCGGAACCGGGACAACGCCGGCGAACATCTGTCACTACCTGCTGGACCGTTTGTACCGGGTGTGCACGGCTCGCTTGAGCTTGGACTTCGCGACTGGGTATTGCGTCAGACGGGAGTCGACCTCGGCTACTTGGAACAGCTGTTCACGTTTGGCGACCCGACCGGGCACGACGCCGGCGCCAGCAACACGCCGACCGTCTCGATGGGCTACATGGCCCTGACCACCCCCGATCATTGCCAGACCTCGGCGTCACGCCAATGGATTGGCGCCTACGACTTCATGCCGTGGGAAGACTGGCGCGAGGGCCGGCCGGAAATTCTGACTGAGGAAATCGAGCCCCGGATGAAGGAATGGACAACCAGCCAAGCGGCCAGCGCTTCCGTTGATCTGCCGGCCTATACCGAGTCTTTGCGCATTGCCTTTGGCCTCGATGGCGCCCAATGGGACGAGGAGCGCGTGCTGGATCGCTATGAGTTGTTGAGCGTGACGGGACTGCTTGAACAGCCTGGTTTCGCAACCGACAAGCGGATCGACAATAAGTATCCTGTGAGCGCGTCGACCCCAGTATCTCACGCGCATCGCCGCATCCTGGCGGCCGCGCTTGGCCGGCTGCGCGCCAAGATTAAGTACCGTCCGGTGCTGTTCGAGTTGATGGCGCCGGAATTTACCCTGTTTGAGTTGCAGCGCACCGTCGAAGCTATTCTTGGCAGCCGTCTGCACAAGCAGAATTTCCGCCGGCTGGTGGAGAGCGGTGGATTGGTGGATCCAACCACGGATATTCGCACTCATACCGGTGGACGGCCGGCCAAGCTTTTCCGCTTCCGTCGCGAGGTTTTGATGGAGCGCCCTGCCCCGGGTGTTCGGGTGCGTGCGGGTCTGGCCGCCTGATCAGCAAATACCCACCGGACGGGGCGGTCTTACGTATTTTCCAAAGTGGCATCGGGGTGGGTGCGCCTTTTGGCGCAGCCGCCCGTTTTGCATTCTAAGGCCTCGATTTCGACCTATTGAACCGATAGAGTATTGTCGATGGGTTGGGGAATTCAGTCCGGGCACGCCTGAGTGATACGAGGACCGGCGACCGGTCCGGTGTGTGCCCTGACAGTTTACCCCGACGGATCGAAGTTACCGGTCGTACCGGCGAGGACGTCGTATGTTGTGGGTTGTGCTGCTAGCGGTGTTTTCGCTGCTGTTTGGCGTCTGGGGTTATCTGGCCGCCCAGAGCCGGGGACGCACTCCCATTTTTTGGGCGTTGGTGTGTGCCTTTACGTTCTTCATCGGTATTGCCATCGTCTACAGCCTGGGCGACCCGCTCACATCCGAGCGTGCTCAGCGTGGTTACGAGCAGGTCGCCGATATCCGAGACGGCGATGCCGCAGGCCGCCAGAGCGATCCGCGCCCGCCCATACAGTCGTCACAGCAGCTGGTGCTGACAACCGGCGAGGCGCCCGATGACAGGCGTTGGCGGTATTTATGCGAGTACCATCCCCGCATCGGTGAGGCCGTCCGGCGCATCGAGCCTTTGGGTGCAGAAGCGCTAACTGAGTTGAAGTCAGCCTATCTAGCGCTGAATGACGCAACATTGCTGCCTGGCATCTTGCGCCGGCTGGACGAGCGGTTTGGCGCAACGCAACGTGGCCTTACCGCCAATGGTGATTTCAATCGCACACTGGCCGACCTACCCGCGATGGAAGAAGACGAACCGATCGATTTGCTGATCCCTCCGTCCAGCGAACGAATGGAGCGGGGCGCGCGTAGCGTCAACGGCGCCCGAGCGCTACGTCAGACGCAGCACGACGTGAATACCGAGTCGCCGCCAATGCAGGACTATCGCTCATTGCGCGAAACGGCAGCCGATACCGAGCGCGAACAGATGGCTTGGCGCGCGTTCGACGAGGATCGCTCACAGCGTGCTGATGCAGGCAATTTCGTCGGTGTTGCTCCGGCAGTCGCTGCGTCGCAGACGGCGCCGCCGGATCGGCCGCCCGAGCGGTTGCGACTTGGCAATGCTCTGGTGCAGGGACCCGCCAACGGCACGTCCAGTCAATCGCTGACGAAAGAAAGTGCGAACCGCTCCGAGCGCCGCGACGAGCCGGTAGAACAGCGCGTGCAAGCCCCCCCTCCGCCCCCGGTCCAAGTCAACGCGGCGCCGGCTTCGCGTCCACCCGAACATCGCACGGTATCGCCGGCCGAATTGGTTGGCGCGCGTTACGTGGAAACCTTCGGCGGCCTGCACCTGTTTGCCCTCGCGGATGGACGCGTTTTTGTCGACCGTCACGAAGCGCTTGGCTCGTTGGAGCTGGCCCGCAGTTACGTCGATGGCTTGAAACCCAAGCGCGCCGACGCTTGACAGCGCTCAGGTTTACCGCAGGTCGCCGACTGCCTTGAATTCGGCACGCCAATGACGATATCTGATGACATCATCTTGCGGGACTGAAAAGGCCGCCTGAACCTGAAAAGCAACGAGTATGACCGTGCAACAAGTGCCGATGCTGATCACGCTCTATGGTGTCGCCAGCCTAATCGCAGCTGTGATTGCCTATATTGTGGCCTCGGCCAAGCACCGCGACGGCTCGCACTGGGCGACCATCTCATTCCTTTTCCCGCCAGCTGTCCTCATTCCACTTCTAATGACTACCGCGCCGCCCGACCTACGCCACGCCAAGGCGATTGAAGGCACAGTCAAGAAGTACCTGGACCCCGATCGAGACGACTGACCGACAGGATCCTAGTCGATAACAATTAGGTGGTTTGGAAGCTCGTTTGTATTGGACGATCCCGGCGGATAATGCTTGGCGAGCAGGTCGCCCGTGGCCGCAATCGCCGCGATCAGCCCGCCTGCGGCGTCGCCGGCGCCGATGCTCTGTGTGAGCTGGTCGACCATGGCCTGCCATTCATCGGGTGGCGTCAGCTTGTAAATATTCCGGTCGGCAATGATTTCGGCGTAGTGTTCAGCGGCCGAAAGGAAGATCAGCACGCCGGTGTGGCCGTCGGTCGTGTAGAGATTCTGGGCCAGAAACTGTTCAACGGCGCGCTTGTGGGCGCGGTCGCGCTTGATTGATGCCGGCACCAAGGCAAGCCGCACCGGGCGGTAGTAGATGACCGTCGCCACAACCACGAACACCAAAAGTTGCAGCAGGTAGATGGACTGAACTGGCCACCAGGTGAAATAAATCAGCGGCCAAGGCACCAGCAGCGCTACCAGCGCCGCGACCAGCGGCGCCACGGAGACGTAGCTGGCACTCGAAGCCGCAACCACCGCAACAATTTCGCCGCTCGTGCGCTTTTCCGCCTCGCCGATGGCGGCCGCCACCCGCTCGCGATCCTTGGCTGAAATCAGCATTCGTCCCAACTCCTACCAGCCACCGGAAGCACCACCGCCACCGCTGCTGCCTCTGCCGCCGCCAAACCCGCCACCGCCCGAAGACCAGCCACCGCCACCGCCGGAACCCCAGGAGCCTGACCCACCATAACCGCCAGGGATGATGATGATCCCACCGCCTCTGTTGCGCGCACCGGGCGTCTTAAGGCCCTGGCGCATCGCCCGGTAGTTGCTCCACAGAATAAACAGCACTATTGCCGTCCAAAACAGCAATGGCAGCCAATCCACCCAACTGGAGGCATTGCGATCCCGCCCGCCGCCCTTGGCGCGCTTGGCGACTTCGGCAGGATCGCCCAACAGCGCGTCCTCAATGTCCTTGACGCCGGCCACGACGCCGTCGCCGAAGTCGCCGCGCCGGAACCGGGGTAGGATGGTGTTCTGGATGATGGTCGAAGATAGCCCATCGGTAATGGTGCCCTCCAACCCGTAGCCGACCTCGATGCGCACCTTGCGCTCATTCGGCGCCACGACCAGAAGCACACCATTGTTCTTGGTCTTCTGGCCGATCTGCCAGTGCCGGAACAGGCGGTTGGCATAGTCCTCGATGGGGTAACCCTGAAGCGAAGGCACAGTTACGACAACCAGCTGATCGGTGGCTTTGTCCTCCAACGCGGCCAAGCTGATGCTTAACGCCGCCTCCTGCTGCGTGGTCAGCAGGTTGGCATCGTCGACGACCTGACCGGTAAGTGCCGGAAACACCGGATCGGCAGCGAATGCGCCATCTCGCGCGGCAATGGCCACCCAGATCAAGGTCGCCAACGCAAGCACCGAGACGCGCAGCCAACGCGCGCGAACGGGCATCAAGGCCCTGACGAACCGCATAGTGGGTGCCGTCTTGGTTAGAATTTCACCTTGGGCGCAGTCTGGTCAGCCTCCGGCGCCGTGAAGGTCGCCATTTCCTTGGCTGTCGGGTAGAGCAGCGACTTCCACCAACGACCAGGTATGGTCCTCAGCTCGGTGTTGTATTGTTGTACCGCCAGCACATAGTCGCGGCGCGAGACCGAGACACGATTTTCAGTGCCTTCCAACTGGTCCTGCAACTTGAGGAAGTTGGCATTGGATTTCAGCTCGGGATAGTTTTCCTGCACAGCCAGCAGCCGGCCAAGCGCACCACTGAGCCCTGTCTGAGCGTCCTCGAACTTTTTCAAGGCTTCGGGATTATTGAGAATGTCCGCTGGCAGCTGGATTGACGTCGCCTTGGCGCGCGCTTCCACTACCTCGACCAGCACCTTGTTCTCCTGAGTCGCAAAACCCTTCACGGTTTCAACCAGGTTCGGGATGAGGTCGGCGCGGCGCTTGTAGTTGTTCTGGACTTCGGCCCAGGCCGCCTTGGCCTGCTCTTCATAGCTCGGGATATTGTTGACACCACAACCTGCCACCGCAACCGCGGTCCATAGTATGGCGGCCAGAACGACTGCCTGGCGGCCGAGACGCGGCAAGGAAAGGATCATGGAAAAACGCTCCGTAGGCGATGGGTGAAGCTCAAGCGACCAAGCATGTATGGAGTGGCCCCGACATTATCAAGCAAATTACTCAAACGCCCAGCCGCCGGCACGCTTCAAAAAATTCGCAAGCAGTTCCAATTTGGTAACCATGCAATGCGAGAGTTCAGTTCAGTTCGCTAAGCTAACATCATGACTTATTGTCGATAACCGAGGAAAGACCTGTGCGCGTATCCCCCCTTCTCGCTGCTGCCCTGACCATGGTCCTGGGCTTTGCCGCACCCGCCCAGGCGGGCCTGCTTGAGCTGCGTCATGACAACATCACGCTGCACTGGAATTGCGACATCACGCCCTGCCGCAGCAACGATCTCGCCTACAAGCGGGTCTACGTGCGCGACCAATATCTGGCTTACGATATCCATACCCGCCCCGCGCACTACGTCATGCGGCGCGTGCGGGTCATGGTCGTCCCGCCAACGGTTGTAGTAAGCGGTCAGTCGATGCGTCACCGCTGGTTGGATTTGGGCAACCGCGATGGCCTCGTCGCTTTGCCGGTTCGCGGCTATCGCACCATCCGTCCGGCGCAGTATGCCTGGGTTACCAAACCGGTGCTGGTCTCCCCTGCCCGCGCCTATGTGACCCGCCGCCAGCCGCACTATGCCAATTACCCTGAAGACATCGTGGTCCAAGGCCGCGGCTGGTAATTGCGCGTCACGAGAACGCCAAAAGCCGCCTTCACGCGAGGCGGCTTTTCAATTATGAGCGATGAAATGACGGCTAGACGTCGCTCTTCGGTGCCAGAATCTGACGGCCGCGATACATGCCGCTCTTCAGATCGACATGATGCGGGCGGCGCCACTCGCCGCTCTTCTTGTCTTCGACGTAGGTCGGGGCCTTCAAAGCGTCGGCCGAACGGCGCATATTGCGCCGGCTGGGCGAGACTTTTTTCTTCGGGACTGCCATAGTCCACTCCTTGGATCGCGTTGCGCCCGCGTGTCGGGCGGCCGTCGCAAGCGCCCATTTAGGCGCCGCATCGGCTGAAAACCTGGAAACCCGTGCAGGTCAGCCAGCCAACGGAGCGAACCGAAACCGCGCGGGAAGCAGGCCTTATAGGTGCAAACCGGCCAGAGCGCCAGCGCAGAATTGGCGCTTTATCGCAGAACGCAAGCTGCCGTTTCCGGCCCCGACCCGAACTGG
Organism: Hyphomicrobiaceae bacterium; assembly: GCA_043741375.1. Taxonomy (GTDB): domain Bacteria; phylum Pseudomonadota; class Alphaproteobacteria; order Rhizobiales; family Hyphomicrobiaceae; genus JANYHF01. The sequence continues at coordinate 23,718 of JAYUAJ010000153.1, forward strand.
GCCCTGACGCGCGCTGCATGGTTGCGCACAACCTGGGCCGGGTGGCCGGCGTTGCGCTTGATCGGATTGGGCAGAGCGGCCGCCAACAGAGTCGCCTGTTGCGAGGTCAAATTGGCGGCGCTGACGTGGAAATGGTGCTGCGCCGCCGCTTCGACACCGAAGACGCCCGGCCCCCATTCGGCGATGTTGAGATAGATCTCCAAAAGCCGCCGCTTGCCCCACACCAAGTTCGCGATATAGGCGAGCGGAATTTCCGGGATTTTTCGCAAGACCGTGCGGCCGTTCCAAAGGAACATGTTCTTGACCGTCTGCATCGGAATGGTGCTCGCGCCGCGCCCGCCGTGTTGCATGGCGTCGGTGAGGGCCTGCCAATCGACCCGCCAGTGATCGCAATAGCTGGCGTCTTCCGAGATCAGGACGGCAGTTATGATGGCTGGTGACATGCGCTCCAAGGGCGTCCAGGCGTGTTCCTGGGTCTGACGCACCATCAGGTCCGAAAACATGAGGTTGCTGAGCGGAGGGTTCACCACCCCGTAGATGAGGAGCAGCAGCGCGACCCAGGCCGCGTAACCTGCGACCCCATGGAGGGCGACGCGGCCAAGTCTTTGCAACCAAAGCGACATGACGCCGAACCGCCCACCCAATCCAACGTCATGTGACGGGAGAAAGGGCTTGCCTGCAACGGCGCAACTTGCTTCCCCTTGTCTCATGTCTTCGAACATAGATTTCCCCACCACACTCAAAGCCCAGGCCGCCGTCGTCGAAGCGCATCTGTCGCGGCTGATCCATCGGCAGCTTGCCGCAGGCCCGGCTGGGCGCCTCACCGAGGCAATGCGCTATGGCTTGCTTGGCGGCGGCAAGCGGCTGCGCCCGTTTCTTGTGCTGGAGAGCGCTCGGCTGTTCGGCGTCGCCATGGACTCGGCCCTGAATACTGCGGCGGCGCTGGAATGTGTGCATTGCTATTCGCTCATCCACGACGATCTGCCCGCCATGGACGACGACGATTTACGCCGCGGCCGCCCAAGCGCGCATAAGGCCTTCGATGAGGCCACCGCCATACTTGCGGGCGATGCCTTGCTGACATTCGCATTCGAGATGTTAGCGCTGCCCGAAACGCATCCCGATCCGGCGCTGCGCGGCGCCCTGGTGCTCGAACTGGCGCGGGCCTCGGGCGCCCTGGGCATGGCTGGAGGGCAAATGCTCGATCTGGCCGCCGAGGGACGCACGCTGACGGCCGCCGAAGTGACAGAACTGCAAGCCATGAAAACCGGCGCGCTGATCCGCTTCGGCTCCGTCGCCGGCGCGATACTGGGCGCCGCCTCGGCCGCAGAGCGGTCGGCCTTGGACGCCTACGGCCGGGCGCTTGGCGCGGCCTTCCAGATCGCCGACGATCTCTTGGATGTCGAGGGCGATGCGTCGCTGACGGGCAAGGCGATTGCGAAGGATGCGGCGTCCGGCAAGGGAACCTTGGTGGGCGTGTTGGGCCTCTCCGGAGCGCGTGCGGAACTCGAGCGGCAGACGGCCGCCGCGATCGCAGCCCTGGCGCCATTCGGCGACCGTGGCGCCATGCTGGCCGAGACGGCGCGCTTCATGCTCACGCGGCAATCCTAATGCGCCCGCCCAAGGATCGTAAACCAGCGCCAAAGCCGTTCCATCGAGGACCGCGCAAACGCGCCTTCGTCCGCCCGGAAAAGGCCGCCGCAGTCGTCGCCGAACCCAAGCTGCTGGAAGCCTGGCCGGACGCGCCGTTCACGGCCTATCTGGCGCCGGAAGGGCTGGTCGCCGAGTTGGTGCGCGAGTTGGGCGGCGCAGTCGCCGGATCAATCGACCGGCTGGTCATCGCGCACGGCAGCCCACGCAATGCGGCGTGGGCTGCAAATGTGTGGCTTGAGCCACGACGGCTGCCGATCGCCTCCATCGGCGATGCGGTGAAGCAGCTGAAGGCCATCCAGCGCAATTGGGCGCTTCTGCCGCTAGGCCACCATCGCCGCGCGGCCTTGATCGAGGAGCAGCTGCCAAAAGTCTCGGCCAAACCGCTGACGTTCGGCGAGCCCGCTCCTACAGCCGCGCTCGGGTCCTGGACCCTGCTGGCGCCGGACATGCTGCTCGTCAGCCCCAGCTGTTCGAGCCCGTTCAAGAACGGCGAGCCAGCCTTTGTCGAAGACAAGGAAGGGCCGCCGAACCGGGCCTATCTGAAACTCTGGGAGACCTTCACGCTGTTGGGCGTTGCGCCGGGGCCGGGCGAAATCTGCCTCGATCTGGGCGCCAGTCCCGGCGGCTGGAGCTGGGTGCTGCAAAAACTCGGC